>JAQTRI010000348.1 GCA_028711905.1 Candidatus Wallbacteria bacterium
TTTCAGCTTTTGAATGTGCTCCACATCACCGAGAACAACCATGACCATTCCTGTTTCAAGTACTGTTTCCTGATCAGGAATGTACTGGAAATCCTGGCTGTCTTTTTTGCGGATCGCCATCAGCAGGCACCCGGTTTTTTTCTGCAGTTCGAGGTCAATAATCTTTTTTCCGGAGAATGAAGATTTTTCATCGATTATCATTTCTTCGAAGCGCATAACAGAATTTGTACGGCCGAGCATGCTGTCCATGAAAGTGACTGCATGAGGCCGGACCATTTCTGAGACTAAGCGCATACCACCAATGAAATTGGGGGAAACAACAGCATTAGCGCCTGCCCGGAAAAACTTGCGTTTGTGGCCAAGATTGGCAGCGCGCACGACAATGCGCATTTTAGGATTAAGCCTTCTGGCAGTGATCGTGACAAAGAGGTTGTCTTTGTCTTCACGAAGGGCGGTGATCAATCCGCCGGCTTTGGAAACACCGGCTTTATGCAATACTTCTTCATCCGCAGAATCACCGCAGACATAAAACATCTGACGCTCATTGGCCTGATTGAATTGCTCGAAACCCTCGATAATCTCCTTGCTGCTTTCAACGATCACAAAATCTCGCCTGGTGTTGTACAGTTCGTGGACCACCGCGTTTCCTGTCTCACCACAACCACAGACAATGATGTGATTTTCAAATTTTCCGATGGCATTTTCCATTTTTTTCCTCCGCCAGACATGTTGAAAGGTTCCTTCCACGATAAAAGCGGTCAGAGTACTGACTGCATACATCAGAGTTCCCATGCCGCCCGCAAGTATGAAAATGGTCAGTATCCTTCCTTCCGGGCTTTCAGACAGATCAACGATTTCGCCGAATCCTACGGTTGTGATAGTAATTACGGTCATGTAAACATAATCGATGAGGGAGTACTGATCACCAAAAAGAAGGTAGTATCCGAAACTTCCTCCAGCCACTGGAATGAGTGCCAGAAAAAACAGCTTGATGCATTTGGTTTTGAGAGAGTTGTCAGTCATTCAGGTCTTCGATGAGGAGTTTGACATTCTTATCCGGAAGGAAAGCTAAGTATTTTTCTTTGATAATATCGTAAAAAGGCTTTGCAGCGTCATATTCAGCTGCAATCTTGCGGATCTCGTCCCTGCCCCTGGATTCGTTGAAATCAGCTGACGCGTTTTCCAGCTTTTTGTTCAGATCGGCCAGTTCGCGCTGAGCGAAGATGAAGTTGTTTTTGTTCTTCTCGATCAGGGTTTTATAGACGATCTGCTTCAGCTGAAAGGACAGGTCTGCCACAGGGAACTTGTCGAGCATGGTTTTGACCTTCAGGCGCACGATTTTCCTGATCCCTGATGAGTCCATGGATGAATCTCCGGGTTTGGGAGGTGCTTCTGATGCAGTCAGCACCCGGGAAAGGGTTTCAGTTGTATCAGCTAAGCGCTTGGCGAGGAGCTTCATGAGCTTCATGGCTATGTCAGGAGAGAAAGCGATTATTTTCCTGAAATTTTTAGCGGGGATGACAATAATTTCACTGCGCTTTGACACTTTGGCGGCCGCTGTGCGCGGCTGGTCAAGGATTGCCGCCAGTTCCCCGAAGAAAACCCCCTGCTCGGAGATCGATGCTACGGTTTGCGTGCCTTTGATGATTTCGATTTCGCCTGAAAACAGGATGTAGAGGTCTTCGCTTTTGTCATTTTCATTGAACAAAATAGTCCCTGGGTCAAAGGACTTTTTCAGTTTCAGCAGTTCGGTATTGAATTCCATTGTCCCCCCAAGGGTCAGGCCGGTGTTTCCAACGGATGCATTCTGCGCAGGCGGCTGACGGCCCCGGTCAGAATATGCAGAAAAAATTCAAGTTCTTCCTTAGTGGTGGTTCTTCCAAGGCTTAACCGCAGGGAGCCGGTAGCCTTCTCGTCACTTAATCCCATGGCTTTGAGAACGCGTGAAGGTTGCGGATCGCCTGATGAACAGGCTGATCCGGAGGAAACGCATATTCCGTTCATGTCCAGTTCTGTGAGCAATGATTCCCCATCCACTAAGGGAACGGAAATACTGAGTGTGCCTGGAAGACATCGGATTTCCGGGGTGTTGAAAGCGACATCAGGAATCCTGAATTTGATTTCCCGGCGCAGGAAAGAAGTGAAATCGGAAAGCCTGGCGTTCTCTTCAGATTTTTTTTCACACATGATGCGCAGGGCTTCAACGAATCCCAGGATGCCGGCCAGAGCTTCAGTGCCGGGACGCAACCCGTTTTCCTGCCCGCCACCGCGGAGAAGGGGAAAGAGCAGTCCTCTGTTGCGGAAATACAGAAGGCCGACACCTTTAGGGCCGTAAATCTTGTGGGCAGAAGCCGACAGCAAGTCGAATCCGGTCTTCTCCGGAGAAAGATCCAGTTTGCCGAATCCCTGCACAGCGTCTGTGTGAAAGGGAATACGCCTCCGGCGGCACACATCCGAGATCCGTTCAAGATCCTGGACCGCGCCAGTTTCATTATTGGCGCACATCACACTGACTAAGCGGGTGTGCTCTGTGATCAGCTGCTCAAGCTGATCGCACGATACAAATCCGGAACTGTCTACAGGAAGAAAGTCCAGATCAGTTCCCCCTTCAGAGCAGGCAAGGGCGGTATTGCGTACAGCAGGGTGTTCGATGGATGAGACGATGAGGTGTCTTTGGGTTTTATTGTCACAGGCGAGAAGTGCGCCCTGGATGGCGATGTTGATGGACTCCGTGCCGCTGCCCGTGAAAATAATCTGATCCGGTCGGGCGTTCAGCAGTGACGCGGTTTGCTCCCTGGCCCGCTCCAGAGCCAGCCGCGCTTCCTGACCGGGGGAATGAATGCTGGAGGGATTGGCGCTGTATCGTTCCAGTGCTGAGCACATGATGTCCAGAACCCGCCGGTCTAAAGGGGTGCTGGCGTTGTGATCAAGGTAAACAGTTCTTTTCAACTAAATCCTCGTGAAAGAATGCTCGGATGCGGCTTCACTTATTATAATTCTTCTCTCCCCGATTTTCAAAGGCAGATTTTTTTGTAACCGATATTTGGAATATCTCAATGTCAGAGCACCGGCTTTTTCCAGTACCTGGTCCGGGGCTGCAATTCCTTTGAGCACAAGAGTAAACGGGGAGGGAAGATCATCCAGAAAAAGCGTGGCATCGCCGTTTTCCGCCATGCTTTCCAGAATCGCGTTTTCTGTTTCGTTCCTGCTGATCACCACATGGAACCCTTCAATGAAAAAATGGCGGCCGATCTTGATCAGTTCGATTGTCCTGCGCGAAAGATCCGGGTCTGCAAGAAAACGGCGCAGGCGTCGTGTGAAGTTCGGATCAGTCAACAGGCAGCCCCCGGCTGGTGTTTGAAACTCCGAAAGTCCGAACTTTTCTGCCAGTTCCAGCTGAATTTTTCTGGATCTTCCGGATATATTCCATAGCAGTTCCCTGTCGATCCAGCCCTCTGTTTCAGGAAGAGTAGGTGGTAGAAGCTTGGCTGAAAGAGGCCTGAGCAGCAGATTTTTTGCGCCTGATCGGCTGGATACAAGATCCAGTGAATTCCGGTTCTGCGACATTGGTCGCTCTCCAAGCACCTCCCCTGTGATGATATAATCGCAGCTGCACTCAACAAGCATTTCCAGGGCTTTTTTTACCATCAAAGTATGGCAGTCTAAGCATGGATTGAGGTTTTTGCCGTAACCGTGGCTGGGATTGCGTAAAATCGGCAGGAACTCGTCGAAAATATCACATACAACAAGATCCAGCCCTATATCTTCGGCTGCAGCCTGTGCTGGGCCGGCTCCGTAAAATGGAGTTGTAAAGGTGATGCCTTTGACTGAGGCTCCTGCTTCGCGAGCCACTAAAATGGCCAGTGTACTGTCCAGTCCGCCTGAAAGTAATGCCAGTGCAGATTTAGTAGTCATTAAAAGACAGAGTACACGATTGAGCGATTCCCTGGCAAATCTTGAATGTTCTAACAAGCAGGTCCACTGGTATTCACAGAATTTTTCTGGTTTGGAGTATAATAGTTTTCTATCCGTGAGTGCTCCGAGGCATGAAAAAGGGAAAAGATAAAAGAACGGAGACACGATGCTGTCAGGTCAGGAAAAACCATCAACTGATGCTCGAAAAACCAACCGCGAAACCGTCCGGTATCGGCTGTTTTACGATGATGACGATTATCGCCTGCTGGGGATCGTCAACAAGATCCTCTCACGGGGCTGGAACCCGACTCTTCTGCGCAAACTGTTCGATCCTGGATTGCATCCTCGCGGGATCAAGGAACTGGCCGCCCCCAAATCACTCAGGATCGCTTCAGCAGTGATTGATCTGCTTGGAACCCTTGAACACGGCACAGCAGGCGAGCGTCTTAAGGCA
>JAQTRI010000349.1 GCA_028711905.1 Candidatus Wallbacteria bacterium
GGGGGCGGAATGAAGCAGGAGGCCAGGAGCTTACTGAAGAACGCTTACAAAATGCTTTTCCGTTCCGGGTTGAATACGGCGCAGGCCCTGGAAGCCTTAGAGCGTGAATTCGATAATAATGAATGCGTGTCATACCTGATTTCGTTTATCCGTTCGTCTTCACGAGGTATTATCAAGGAGCGGAGAACTCACGATCGGAATTCTGAGGAACTTTTTTGACTTTGTATTTCCATCAGTGTGTTCTGCCTGCGGCTGTGAAACATCAGGCGCAGAAGAAATCATCTGCCGCTCATGCAGAAGCAGCCTGGAACAAAATTTTTCAGTTAAAACCGGTTTTATCAGCGGCAGGAAGTTTGTTTATGGATACGACTACTGTGGCGAGATCCGTCAGGTAATAGTCAATTGCAAGTTTAACTGCAGGAAGGAACTGCTGCCTTTTCTCGCGGGAATTGTAGAAAAACTGATGCCAAATAGGATGGACGGGAAAGTTTATCTGGTGCCTGTGCCTTCGAGGGATAATTCAGAGGCCAGATTCGATCATCTGGCCGGCATAGCCGGATGCCTGGCAGGCGGTAATCGGACACAGCTCCTGCCGGTTTTGAACTGGAGCAGGTCTGTCAGGCGGCAGGTGGGACTTTCCCGGCGTGACCGGCTTGTTAACCTGACCGGTGCTTTATGCCTTGATGGACCTCTTCCGGCAAGTGGAGACTTTATTGTTTTCGATGATGTTATTACTACGGGAGCAACTTTTTTAGCTGCAGCGGCTGTTCTTCCGCCGGACAGGACCTCAGGCCTGATGCTGGCGCACGGCGAGGATCCTGCAGGGGTGGAAGGTGCGTCCCGCGATGCGAAGGAGTAATGCATGCAGGAATTTCAGAAACTCAACTGGATTAGAAAATTTCTGGGGTTGTTACTGGCGCTGGCCATAGTGTTTGAGAAGAGATGCAGATTTCGCCCGGCATTTCTGGGATTGATCGTGTCCGGACTGGGTATCAGAATCTGGGCCGCGGGTTCGATCAACAAGAACGCCGATCTGGCAGTAAAAGGGCCATACTCCCTGACCAGAAATCCGCTGTATTTCGGCAGTTTTCTCCTTGGTACAGGCTTCGCCGGGCTGGTTCTACCGTTGCCGGGGTTGATAGCCTCCTCAATCGTGTTCCCGCTGATATACTGGCCGAAAATGTTGCAGGAAGAACGGGACCTTGAACGATTCTTCCCGGATTCATTCGAAGAATACAGGCAGAGGGTACCGCTGTTTTTTCCCCGGATCTGCGGTTATATCCGGGGTGAATTTTCCCTGAAAAAAGCCCTCTGCTCAAACAGAGAATATAACTCTGCGCTGGCCGCGCTTCTCCTTCTTCTCATCATCCGCTGGAAACGGCGGGATCAATCGGCTTGATCAAATGGACTCCATCGAAGCCAGATTGATAGAATTATACGAGCAGCAGCCTCAGGTAGAGAGCCGGGCATTGCTTGGTTATTCCAGTGAAGATTTAAAAGGAATCCCTGACGCGGTCGCCGGTTTATCACATGGACTGAAATGTCCGCTGCATGCAGTGATGATCCCAGACGACCGGTGTGCCCGTGTGTTGGATATCGGATGTGGCGGAGGGATGGACCTTTTTCTGTTGCGAAAAAACAACCCTGATGCCGCCTGTTTCGGATTGGATTTAAGCATGGCGCTGCTTGAGCAGGGGCGTGCTGCAGGCTGCTGTGGGGAGAGGGACATTAATTTTTTGCGCGGAAACGCCAGGAATCTTCCGTTTCGTGATTCCTCGTTTGACACGATGCTGGCTCATGCAGTGCTGCATCTGTCACCAGCGCGGCATGAAGTGCTCGCATCGGCGTTTCGGGTTCTGAAAAGCCCGGGATCGATAGTTATTTGTGATCCGGTGATTTCAGGATGTGCACCGGAATTTTTCCGCAGCGAATATCTGGACAGTGATGGTGTTTTTGTCTATGGGGGGCTCAGTTCACTGGATGATTACAGGGAACTGGCCCAAAAGGCCGGGTTTGCCTGGTTCGACCTGATCGAAGAGCATCGGTTTGATCCTGTGAAGGAAATTTCGGCCATGGTCAGGAACAAGTATGGCCGAGACATGGTCACAGAGCAGGAATGGTCGCGGATAGATTTTTCCATTGCCATTTTTGTGCTGCACAAAGGGGTTAATTGGGGATTCAGGCGGACGGAATGCGGGAATTGCGGCAGCAGGACTCAGCTGCCGTACAGATCGGTTGTCAGCATCAAGGAAGAACCGTTGTTTGAAAGCCTGATTCTTGCTCGTAAGCTCAATTTCGGACGGTGCCCCTTTTGCGGTCATGACATCGACTGCTCTGAGCCTTTTCTTTACATTGACGACAAGGGAAGGGTTGTTCACAAACTGCCGCAGCACTATCACGGGATAGAGGACGAAACTATTCGGGAAATATCCACGCGCTTTCCGCGACTGTCCGTAAGAACGGTGTTCACGCCAGATGATTTTGAAAGGGCCATTCGGCCGAAGAGCTGGTACAGGTGGTGGTAGAATTGCAAGCGGCAATGCGGTTATGCGTATAAGCGGATATGCGGTATCTCAGAACCACTTTCACGCTTTTACTCTCATCCGCTTCTCCCGACAGATTCTAAGTGTACACTGCGGAATTTTATCATTGGGACTTTGAGGCAAACTCGAATCACAATTTATTCGTCAGTTCAAAGACTTTTTTGAAATGCTCCGAGGCCCTGGCCTGATTACTGGAGTTGTGCAGATATAGGGTTCCTGCCCAGTAATGCAGCCAGACCGAATCATCAGATCTGAACAAAGAATCTTCCAGTTCCAGGAACACGCGATCCGTATCTTCGATACTGTAGCCTGAAAGGACTGGTGTAAACCTGTGCTGGACAAAGGCGGAAATGTATTTTTCCGAAAGTTCGATGTCGGATCTGAGCAGATTGAGGCGGATCAGCCAGAAAAGGATCAGGTCTAAGTGCTGATTCGGGCTTTCATTGAGAGAATAGAATCTTGCCCTCTCAAAGTGGATCATAGAAGCCTCGTATTCTATGAGATAAAAATTTTTCAATCCGCTGCGGACAGCTTGTTCCAGCTTGGTGTCTTGGACCATCCCGATGGCTTCAAGGCTGTTTTCGTCAACAGGAGGCGCGTTTTCCGATTGAGTTTCGGGCAGACTGGTCTGAAGCGGCTGAGACAGGTGAAAAGCCCCGCTGTCGATATCCTTGCGGGCGAATTTCAGCTGGGACAAAAGATTTTCGTGGCATTTACGCAGCTGGTCCATCTCCAGGAAATATGTGCTGACAAGGTGGTCGTCAAGATCAGTGAACAGGCGGTCTAAGATTGAAAGGTCAGTGCGGGAAAGTCCGTACTTTTTATATGTGTCGCGGTTGTTGAATCTGCGAAGCAGGATTTTTCCGTAAAGCGCTGCCAGTTCTAAGCGGTGAAGGTGCACACCTTTGGCAAGCAGTTCGCGCTCGTCAGGCACGGTCCCGACCACACCGACTGATTTCAGGCGGGCCAGCATTTCGTGGACATCGCTGTCTATATGGAGGGGTTTGTCCCATGCTTGCAGAAAAACAGCGATAAAAAGCGCGAATACTAAACAAATCACTTTATGCACGACAGGCTCCTGCTGGAAATGGATTTTCGCAAACATATTTTATCACTGCCTGAACCGTTGTTCAACAGAGCGCGAGCGATCGAATAATTACTCGAGTTAGGCAAATTTTCGAAGTATGCCCTGAAACCCTTGTGGGGTGGCCAGGTGCAACTTTTTATCGCACTGAGCTTGCCGAAGGAGAGAAAAAGATGTACCAAGCCAGGACCCGCCACAAATCAAGGTTTTTGCAAAACATTTGGCTGAACACCACAAAAATTTGCCAAACTCAAGTAATTATTGAGCTTTCAGTCCAAATGAATATCAATTTTGGCAACAATTCCTTAGGACCACGGGGGTTCACGGGTATACTTTATGGACCTGACGATCAATAATGCCGGCTGGTCATGATCCGCAATACTTGTCTGCCGGAGCAGCAGTGATTATAATGGTATGTGTCCGGATCAATTCCGGGAGCTGGGGAAAATGGGGATTTCCGTCATATGCCGGTGAAACTGAAAATATTTTACACAGGCGACATACATTGGAATGTCGCGGCTTTTTCCCATATCTCCTCAGTGCTCAAGGCTGAGACATCTCCATTTCTGCTCTTAGATGCGGGAGACAGCATCTCAACGATGAATGACGGATTAGACTCGATTCTCTCGATGAACCTGCTCTCGTATCAGGCCATGACTCTGGGCAACCACGAACTGGACATTCCGCCTGCGGCTCTGGTCGCGACTTTACGCGAAGCGGTTTTTCCCA
>JAQTRI010000350.1 GCA_028711905.1 Candidatus Wallbacteria bacterium
GGCCGGTTTTCTGTGACATCAACAAGAGCTTTAACATTGATCCGCATGAATTGGAAAAGCGCTTGACCGGCAGGACTAAGGCCTTGATCCCAGTGCATCTTTACGGGCAGCCTTGCGACATGGATGAAATCCTGTCTTTTGCCGCAAAACACAAACTCGCTGTTGTCGAAGATTGTGCCCAGTCCACGGGCGCGAAGTACAGAGAACGGAAAACGGGCAGCCTGGGTGATCTGGGCTGCTTTTCCTTTTATCCGACAAAAAATCTCGGCGCTTTCGGCGATGGCGGATGCGTGACTACTGATAATGACGAACTGGCTCAAAAGCTGAGAATTTTGCGCACTCATGGTGCAAAAAAAAAGTATCATCACACAATGATCGGCCTCAATAGCCGCTTAGACGAGATGCAGGCAGCTGTGCTCAATGTCAAACTCCCGCTCCTGGATGAGTGGAACCTGAGAAGAAAAGAACTGGCTGAGCGCTATCACTCAGGTCTGAAGGAAGTGGTGGAAATCCCGCTGCCTGAACCGGGACGGGACCATATCTATCACACCTATGTCATTCGCCATCCGAACCGTGACGGTTTGCGGGAAAAGCTGGAAAAATCAGGGGTATCCACTATGGTGTATTATCCCCGTGCGCTTCATCATCAGGTGTGTTTCGAGTCTTTTGGGCAATCTGAAGTCTGCTGCCCCGAGGCTGAGAAGGCCTGTCTGGAAAATCTGGCCCTTCCCATGTATCCGGAACTGACCGACAAAGAAGCTGATTTTGTGATTGATGCAGTGAAAAGGGCTGTCTGACTGTTCCTGCAGATCAGAGTTTGTAGTCATTGATTCAGTAATCGTTAATGCGGTTATGCGGATACGCGGTAAAGCGGGTATGCGGACATGCGGTATTTTTCAAACCGCTTTCACGCTTCTCCGCTTTACCGCTTATACCAACGAAAATTGAATGCATACTTCCGGTTTACCGGGAAAATCTCATGTAAACATTTGACTTACAGCCGATATTTGGTTATTATTGAAAATAGGAAAATAAAATTGCGGGGTTTGATTCATGACCGATTCCGGTGACTTGAATAAAAACAGGGCTCGTGTTTTAAAGGCTTTAGCTCACCCCACCAGGCTGTTTCTTGTTGAAAAGCTGAATGAAGGTGAGTGCTGCGTCTGCAAACTGGTGGAACACATCAACGCGGATTTTTCAACAGTGTCCAGACACCTGGCAGTTTTAAAAAACGCAGGGATCCTGGAGGATGAAAAGCGAGGCCAGCTGGTTTTTTACCGTCTGAGATGCCCGTGTGTTCTTAAGTTTATCAAGTGCATCGAAGAGGCAGTCAGGACTTTGAAACCCAAGAGGAAAAAGCAGGCAGGAAAAGTGGCAGGGGAGGAATGATGGACTGGAAATCTGAATGGAAGGCTCTTCTGTTGATTCTTGCTGTATTCATCACCTGTTATTATCTGCCGATGGAAAGCGCCAGATTTCAGAATGCTGTGATGGAATCCCTGCACTTAGTCAAGTGGTATGCCCGTGAGCATGTGCTGTTGTGCTTAGTCCCGGCGTTTTTCATTGCCGGTGCCATCGGAGTATTTGTCAGTCAGGCCTCAGTGATGAAATATCTCGGGCCTCAGGCCAACAAGGCGTTGGCTTATGGTGTTGCCGCTGTATCCGGTACGATTCTGGCAGTGTGTTCCTGCACAGTGCTGCCGCTTTTTTCCGGCATCTACCGCATGGGTGCCGGGTTGGGTCCAGCCTGCGCGTTCCTTTATTCCGGTCCGGCCATCAATGTGCTGGCCATTGTCATGACCGCTCGTGTGCTGGGACTTGAGATGGGGATTGCCAGAGCCTTCGGCGCTGTGCTGTTCAGCGTGGTTATCGGGATGGTAATGCATCTTCTGTTCCGGCGCGAGGAAGAGGAAAAGATCAAGGCCCAGATGATGCTGCCTGAGCCTGAGGTGACAAGGCCTTTGTGGCAGAACGCGCTCTACTTTGCCTCCATGGTCGGCATTCTGGTCTTTGCCAACTGGGGCAGGCCTGATCAATTAACTGGGCTGTGGGCGGCGATTTATTCGGCGAAATGGGTCGTCACCAGTCTGTTCGCGGCATCCCTTGCTGCCATGCTGGCCTGCTGGTTCGGTATCGGCTGGGGACGGATCATGGCTGCTGCTATTCCTGTGGCAGCCCTGGCTTTCATGTTTCCGACCATGCCGCTGGTGGCGTTTTCAGCAGGCAGCATTGGATTAGCTCTGATCACTGCGCCGCGCAGCGATGAAGCCGGGCAGTGGTTTTCCACTTCCTGGGGATTCGCCAAGCAGATCCTGCCTCTTTTGTTCTTCGGCGTGCTGGTGGCGGGCCTGCTTCTGGGCCGGGTCGGCAAGGAAGGCATTATTCCTGCGCAGTGGATCTACCGGTCAGTCGGGGGCAACTCTTTGTGGGCCAATTTCTTTGCCTCATTCGCGGGAGCTTTCATGTATTTCGCCACACTGACAGAGGTGCCGATCCTGCAGGGCCTGATCGGCAACGGCATGGGAAAAGGTCCGGCCCTGGCATTGCTTCTGGCAGGACCTGCGCTGTCTTTACCCAATATGCTGGTAATCAGGAGTGTGCTGGGCACGAAAAAAACCGTGACTTTTGTGTCTCTGGTGATTGTGATGGCGACATTCTGCGGAATGCTGTTTGGAATGATCGTATAATTAAGGAGGTTTTCATGAAGATCCAGATCCTGGGCACAGGCTGCCCCAAGTGCAAGCAGCTGGCTGAGAACGCCGAGAAAGCTGCCAAAGAGTTGAATGTATCGTATGAGATGGTCAAGGTTACCAAGCTTGACGAGATCATGGGTTTCGGCGTGATGATCACTCCGGCTCTGGCCATTGACGGAGTGGTGAAATCCTCCGGCAAGGTGCTGACAGTGGATGAAATCAAGAAAGTGCTGAACGCTTGAGAAAATGGCCGTAGCGTCCGGAAAGGTGGAAAATTGAAGAACATAGGCGTAATCTGTCTGGTGCTCGTTTTCATGTCTTTGAATACAGCCTGCTCGCAGAATGCAGGCGGTAAAACCAAAGGTGCGACAAAAGAAACAGCGGTGATTTCAGCTGCGGCCGGTGTAACAGGTGAGGCAAAAGTTGTTGAAGCATCGCCAGTTCCGGCTGAAACTGCTGAAGTCCTTTCTGGCATGCAGATTAAAAAGGCGGAAAAACTGCCGCGGCTTTTGGACCTTGGTGCAGGAAGCTGCATCCCATGCAAGATGATGGCTCCGATTCTGGACAAGCTGGAATCGGATTTTGCCGGAAAACTGGATGTGAAATTCATCGATGTGTGGAAGAACCAGGCTGAGGCCCGGAAATATGGCGTTCAGGCGATCCCGACACAGATATTTTATGATGCGACTGGCAGGGAACTGTTCCGCCACACAGGATTTTATGCCAGAGAAGAAATTCTGAAAAAGTGGAAAGAACTGGGATTTGAATTCAGTGAACAGTGAACAGTGGGTAGTGAACAGTGATCAGTGAACGGTGAAAGGGAGGAAATTTTTACCAATCACTGATTACCAATCACTGATCACTGATTACTGATCACTGTTTACCCGCATGATACGGTTGTCGAACCAAGCCGGATAAATGGAGATCACAATGGAACAACTGTTCATCACCATGACCCAGGCTCTTTACGGGTCGCACTCTCTTGCGCTCAGCGCCTCATTTGTGTGGGGGGTGCTGTCCGTGCTGCTCTCGCCATGCCATCTGTCCAGCATTCCCCTGATCATTGGTTTCATCAGCGGCCAGGGCCGGTCTTCAACTGGTAAGGCATTCAGGATGTCATTAGTTTTCTCCCTGGGAATACTTGTCTCCATTGCTGTCATTGGCGCTGTAACTGCCGGGCTTGGAAGAATGGCGGGTGATATGGGACGATGGGGAAACTACGCAGTGGCGTGCGTTTTTTTTGTGGTCGGGTTGTATCTGCTGGGTTGGCTGCCCTGGCTGACACGCTTGTCTGGGGCTGCGCCAAGGGTTCTTGGCACAGGCATGTCCGGAGCGTTTCTGCTGGGCCTGATCTTCGGCGTGGCACTTGGCCCTTGCACTTTCGCCTACATGGCTCCGGTCCTGGGCCTGGTGTTCCAGTACGGATCGACAAATCCGCTGTACGCTTTCGGCCTGATCTTTCTTTACGGTCTTGGTCACTGTGGAGTGATTGCTGCTGCCGGATCGTCAGCCGGAATGGTGCAGAAGTACATCGATTTTGGGGAAAAGAGCAGAGCGTTGGACATCTTCAAGAAGATCTGTGGAGTGCTGGTGCTGGCCGGGGGTGTGTGGCTGATTTATTCGGTGCATTGATGGGTAATCGGTCAATCTATTAAGCAATTG
>JAQTRI010000351.1 GCA_028711905.1 Candidatus Wallbacteria bacterium
TGTGTGCAGTCACACCAGCCGAGCACCTGCGTCTGCCGTCCCTTTCCGATATCCGCGAAGGTCTGATCGCCACGAAACTGGCAGCCCATGTCGGTGACCTGGAAAAGGGCGTGAAATCAGCCTGGAAGCACAACATGGACATGGACCGGGCCCGTGCGGAGTGCGACTGGAAAACACAGGAGTGTCTCGCCCTTGACCCGGACCGGGTGCGGGAGTTCCGTGCCAGTGTAAAACTGGCTGATGATGAAACCTGCTCCATGTGCGGAAAAATGTGTGCAGTCAAGATCAGCCGGGAGGCACTCACAGCGAATCAAACTCAGCCATAATCCCGGTAATGAATGACCTTTACTCCGGTGTGCCGTCATAAAAAAATACATCCTCCTCGCGCACCCAAAACCCGGAGTTTTCATCGGTAACTGGTGCGCCAGGACTAAGCGGAACCTGAATAGCACCGATAAATTCATCAATGAAGCGATTTTCATCCCCTTCTCAACTGGGCGTGGAGATTTGTCCCACTGCAGTCAATGTGGTTCGGATGGAATTCCCCGCCGGTGTCCCGGAAATCGCGCTGACCGGGACTTACTCCCTGAAAAGCGGAGAAAATTCTGAAATTCTGCACATTCTTCGGCTTGCAAGAAGCGAATTCGCCTGTACCCGGGCAGTGACAGGAATTCCTGAAAACGAGGTATACATCAGGAGATTCTTCCTGCCGGTTCTGGAGCGGAATCTGTTCTGGAAAGCTGTTAAAAACAAGCTGGCCGAAAGTATTCCGGATCATGGAAACAGCTTAGTCCTGAGTGTGGCTCCTGTTTCACGCACCTTTGGTGATATTAACGCGGGGCAGGGGAACATTCTGGTCTCGTCCGCGCGTAGACAATTCCTGACGGAGCTGGCAGAGCTGTTCCGCGATGCAGGTTTGGAAGTGCCTGCCTTTGAAACTAAATCCCGTGCGCTTTCGAACCTCTGCCTGCTTCCCGGATTGACTGAAAAAACATTGAGCCCTGAGTATCGTGTAGCCGCTGGGCTGGCTCTTACCGACAAAGATCACGCATTGTTCCTGCCCGCCTCTTTCGGTGTCATGGTTGCAAGAAAAGCCCGTCCTGTTTATGCGCTGGGGATAACCACTGCGTTTCTGCTGATTCTAACGGCTTTCCTCCCGGCTTCATCAGATCAGGGGATCAAGGCGCTGAGATCCATCTCAGGAAATGCCAAGTCAATGGAAATCCCCGATGGAGCAGACCGCCCGGATCAGCATAAAGAAACCGGATACAGCTGGGAAGACGCTCTGCTGCATCTCAGCGGATGCCTCCCGCCCGGAGTACGAATCGAAAACGCAACGCGCCTGGACACGGGAATACATATCAGCGGAACAGCTCCCGAATTCGACAAAGTGGCACGACTGGTTTCAGATCTGGTTAAGGTCCCCTGTTTTTCTCAAGTCCGACTGGCTGAAGCCAGGGTCAATCACAACGGAAAAGTCGAATTCCAGATCCGGTCGTTGAGCGGAGAATAATGGTAACGCTGAATTATCGAAAATCATCTTCCGGAGGAAAGTCATGGAACTTCTGACCATGTCCGAGCTTGCCGAACTGACAGGGCTGGATAGAGAGCATCTCTGCACCCTGATCCAGGAGTTCAACCGCTATCTGCCGCTTACTGTCAGCGAGGCCATGCTGCAGAATGAAATTTGTCCGCGTGCCGATCTGGCAATGATCTCCATGCTTTCCGAACTCGGTGCCGCAGGTTGCTGTTCCGGTGAACAGCTCCACGCGATCTGTCGCAGGGTTGCCGATTCCCGCTCGCGCAGAAAACAGATGGTTGCCACTGGTTCCAGTCATGACACAGAGGCAACAAGCGTAATCATCGAAAAACTGGATCGATTACTCGACCATAACCTGGAGTTGAGAAAAGACTCAGAAAATCTCCGCTCGGCAAGCGAAAAACTGTGCAGAGAAAACACCGAGGTCCGCAATGCGCTGGCGGGAATTCTGGACGAACGCCGCCGGCTCAGTGAACTGCTCAAAAAAAAGGAAGAAAAGGCCCAGTCCCAATACAGGCGGACAACCCAACTGGCTGAGATCGTCCTCAAAATGAAGCAGGAGAATCAGGATCTGCGTTCCTGCATCACCAGTCTGGAAAAAAAGCAAAACGGGTCGGACCAGTCTAAGAACCAGAGCGGAATCGAATCCAAGATCAGCGAACTGGAACCCAGGCACAACAACCTGCTGGAGCTTCTTGAGTCTAAGGTCAACTGCAACCCTTCAAGTATGTCCGGATTTTTCAGGCGCATGTGGCAGCGCTTCACACAACCGGTCTATGAAGACCAGCTCCGGCTTTAACCAGTGGCTTACAGCATTATCTGCCCTTTCTGCTCAAAGGTTGTTGCTGTGTTCAACATCAAGGACTCTGACTGCCGCTGTCCCTGCTGCGGCAAGCCCCTAGATCTGAGAAAACTGAAGAAAGGCCCTCATGAAACCGTTGAATGCCTTTGTTGCGGCAACTGCTGCCGATATGTGCCTGAACTTTCGCGCCGCGATCGGGACCGATTGAAAAAAAGGCTGCACAACTGGGAAAATTACATTTTCCGGCTCAAGGGCAAGACATTTTTCCGACTGAAAGACGGCCGTGGTCGCTTGCGTGAAAGCAGCAGCATGATCAAGGGATGTCACTGCGTTTTTTTTGAACCGGACACCGGCCTGTGCAGCATCCACGAATTCAAACCCGACCAGTGCAGAAAACTGGAAGCCGGTTACTCCTGCCATGGAATCAAAAAACCTGAAATAGATTTTTCCAGATTCTGAGACCTTCAGGCCTGATTTTTCACTGTCTTTCCAGATTCTCCAGCATGGTCCCGGCATCGCGGTCCAGGGGGTCCATGTCCAGAATGATCCTGTAACAACTGACTGCGCGCTTCATGTTATTTTCGCGGATAAATCCCGCTGCAGCCCGCTGAAGGCCCTGCCTGAAATATGAATCCCACGGTTGCCGCACCGGGTAACACCGCTTGAAAACAGAATAACTTTTATCAGGATCATGGAGTATCACATCCAGAAGCTCCGGAAAAAGCGAGGAGCGAAAAGTCACAAGCAGGTTGCGAATCTCTTCATCAGGGCCGGAATAATCCCACGACATGACCGGCAGCCGGTCGGCGACAAGCAGTTTTCTCTGCCCATATGCCTCTTTGCGCAGCCCCTGCTGCGCCGAAGGGTGGTTCACGAACTCGAACAACGGATCATTTTCAAAAAAAACCCGCTTCCTTAAATGTTCTCTCGCGATAATCAGGTTTACCAGATCCGGAACGGCCGCATCTGGAAGTTCGTACCCTAGCCTGCGCGAAAGTCTTATTCTGCATGTTTTCCTGGCCAGATCCGCTACATTGACAGGTATCACTTTTGAGTTTTTTCTCAACAACCAGCGAAAGTAATTGATATGGCAATCGCGGGCGACAAAAAAGATTCCGCTGTCTATGCCCTGAAGCGACAACTCGGCATAATGCTGAGGAATTCTATCGCGGTAGATTTTAAGACAATCCGCCCCACCGGGTCCAAGGACCATCGCAGCTCCAGCAAAAGCAAGAATCCTTGTCCGTCCCGCACCGGCCAGAGAAACAATCCCCAGAAACACGAGCGGCATGGAGTAATGCAGGGAATTCTTAACCGAAGCCCTGGCAACATAGGCAAAAAACAGCAGATAGAGTAAAAATCCGGCTGCCGGAAACCATCCTTCCCTTCTGATTCCTTTACTGGTTAATGCCGCAGGCAGGAAAAGCAGCAACAACCATGACCAGATCGGATATTCCCTTTTGAAGTCCGCAATAACAGCATGGCTCTCTCGGTCCAGATTGGCCTTGACCTTGTATTCCTTTAGCGCCAGATATCTGAAGAACTGAGCCGGAGAATTCAACCCCGGATCATGGCTGTACTGAGCATCTGTCCGCGCAGGCAGATAAGCAAACCCTGTCAGAACAATCAAGGCAATGCACCAAATCCGCGAAAAACACAGGCGCTCCTTTGCCATGACGATCAGGTACAACGGAGCCAGAAACAGGAACTGGTAATTGACAAGAAAAGTGAGAGCATACAGATAGACTGCCAGGCCGGTCCGCCTGTAACAGCCGGCCAGCACTGAAGCCGCAAGAAGCGTAATCACCAGTGCATCGGTTTCGATCACCAGGAAAGAAATACGGAAAATGCCGGTGCCGGACAGTGCCGCCACCAGAAAAAGCGGGATCATCATTCGAGGCAGTCGGGGTTTGTCAGAGAGAAACCGAGCTACAATGCCATGCAGGATCAAAAGAAACAGCATGGCCAGCGAAAAATGCAGAAT
>JAQTRI010000352.1 GCA_028711905.1 Candidatus Wallbacteria bacterium
TAGCTCCCTTACATCAGTGATGTGCCGCTTGGGGAAAATCATCAGATGCCCAGGGTTGTACGGGTACAGATTGCATGCCACGAAATGGTGCCTGCCGCAGAAAACTTCCAGCAGTTCAACCAGATGATTCTTTTCAGGATATGCGCATAAAATGCAGTCTACAGCGGGCCTGTTTTTCCTGCGCACATAGTCAAACTTTTCGGGAATGAACAGATTCCGGATCACTTCAGGAAGTCCCGCCGGATGGCTTCCCGCATGGCAGCTGTTCCACTGGGTAAACCCCTTCCCTGTTGCCCAGAAACTTCTTGTAACAATCCTCGTAATGCTGGCAGTATGTGCAGCAGTTACGCTCCAGATTGCGCTCTCCGCGGTACCAGTTGATGCGGCAGAGCTCAAAGTTCTGGCACCTGTGACAGCAGTACCAGTTCATCTTGGTCAGGTTTTTACGCTTGATATCCTCTAACAGGGCAGCCATAGCCACTATGCTTCCCTGATCATCCCGTTCTTCCATCAGCCGGTAAAAAAGCGCTACTTCCTTGTCGCTTCCGTAAAGGTGGACAATAAACAGTTCTTCAAGAAAAAGCGGATGATATTTTCCAAAAGGGGTCATTTTTTCAAGTCACCTGTCTCACTTGAAATCATTATAATACTCTTTCAGGACTTTTTCCAGATGCCATTTCAAAAAAGCGGAAAGTATATAGATAATTTCACCGGCCGCAACCTCTTTACCTCGTCTTCTGATAAACAGTCGGACAGCCTCTTCCATGTTCCGCCAGAGAGCAATCTGCTCTTCAGGATTGCTGAAAACTCCCCCTGCATCTGGGTTAGCGGTTTTCAATCGATCCCGCATCTCATCAAGCCTGACAATCAGATTATTGATTTCATAAACGAAATCATCCATACTCTTCAGTTCTCCAGGTTGCGGTATTTAGCATAGGCGATCTCAGCCAGCATCTGGTTTTTCCTCTTGGAAAGCACGCTGAAAATACGGTCCGACTGTTTCTGCTCACATGAAATCATTTGATCAATCAGAAAAGAATATGTTACCTCTGAGTAAACATCGGCCATTACCTCTATTACAGCTCCTCTTTCGTCAGGACGGGACTGGTAATGTTCACGCAGCACTGCAAAAGAATCAATCACACCGAGTTCAAGAAGAGTGCGCAGGCACTGTAGTTTAATCGCATCATCAGCAGTCCGCTTCAAAACTTTTTCCGCACAATCGATAGCCTCTGCCCGGGCCAGCCTGGGCAGACCCCTGATCAGAATCGTGGCCGCTTCCCGGCTTTGTTCCTTTTCCAGAGTTTCGGCCACAAATTGGGCCTGCCGGTTGTCCATGGACATGGCAATCTTT
The DNA here is from genome assembly GCA_028711905.1 of Candidatus Wallbacteria bacterium. Lineage (GTDB taxonomy): Bacteria > Muiribacteriota > JAQTZZ01 > JAQTZZ01 > JAQTZZ01 > JAQTRI01. Next base: position 1,355 of record JAQTRI010000352.1, read on the forward strand.
TCCAGGCAGAGCATTTTCTGCTCGCCAATCGCGCTTTGATAAAATTCAATCATTTCATGATAGATCATCCTAAAAAATGTTCTGGGCAGTTTTCTGAGAATCTCGGTCTTAGTCTTTCCGTCAAAACCTGGGAATTCTCTTCTGATCAATTCATTGATCCCCTGCGCGCCCATGTCCAGCAAGGCCACGATCGACTGGGCACACAAGCGGGGATCATCATAATGTGCAAGCAGGAAAAGATCCTGTTCCAGTTCTTTGATTTTCAATCTTCCGGTCAGTTCTATGTAATAAGGCACAAACAACAGAAGTGCCTCTTTTTCCTCAGCAATATCCGCTAAACTGGAAATGTTCTCTATCTCACCACGGAAAACTTCTTTCAAGGCCCGAAAGTCTCCATTGACGAACAAGCGGAGTATTTTTACTTCCCTGCCATGTTCCCCGAGCTCTCTGGCAATGAAATAATCCTTAATTCTAAGCAGTTCTTCCCTCTTTTCCTTCAGAACAATAGTGCGCTGCAGGGAAAGAATAAAATCATTGTCATTGAGTTTTTTCAATGTCCGCAGCATGACACTGACAACATACCGTCGTACCAGTTCCACGATTTGTTCAGCAACCACAGGGTTATCGGTTCCTATTTTCTGCAGAGCAGTGATGATGATTCTGTGATAAAAAGGATTCATTTCGTCAAGCAGGCGAAAGAGCCTTTTAATGATCTTGGTATCGGCGATCACAATGTTACGGATACATGACAGACGCACCATATCATTGGGATCAGCAAGCAATTGCTGGTAAATCCGGAGAATATTGAACTTTTCAGTTGTAAGATCGATCTTGATCTGCCCGAGACACCCGACGGCAATCATACGCATTGTTGGATTGGCGTGATGGCAGAATTTGATGATCGTCGCGAAATCATTGAAGTTCTGATATGCGAATAAAAGCTCAGTCAGTATCCGTTCGGATTTTTCATTTACCAGGCTGTGCAGAAAATGACTGGCCCTGTTGCCTGAAAACGCGCCAAGTGCTCTGACAATCTGTGCTTTAACACTTTCATCTGCTCCAGGATAAATGGATATCAGCTCTTCCTGGTGTCTATCCAGCTTCAGCATGCCAATGATTTTTATCATGTGAACAAGTTCCGGATTTTCCAGGCCAGAGAGCGGTTTTATAAATCGCTCGACTTCCGGAATCATCCCATACCCGGCTGCAAGTTCCTGAACACGGTCAAGCTCCTTTCCAGTCAGCGTTTCCAGAAACTTGACAATGATTTCCTGGGCTTTTTCCGGACGGTTTTTTTCAATGAACTCCAGGATAAAATCCAGTTCCAGCAGATCAAGTGGCTGGGATGAGTTAAAAACAAAATCAAGAATCTTTTCTTCCTTCTGGGGAAGAAAAAGCTTCAAAAGCTTAAGCCGGGGGGTCATCCTTCGAGCAGGTCCTTTTTATTGCCTGTCAGTCTGGAACGAAGCTTAAGAATGGCCTGCGTATGCATCTGAGATATTCGCCCTTCGGACAGATTCATGATCTTGGCAATTTCTTTGAGCGTAAGCTCCTTGAAATAGTAAAGGGAAACCACCAGTTTTTCCTGGGGGGTCAATTTTTCCAGTTCAGCCAGAATCAGGCGTTTTATGTCTCTGCGAAATGCCTCCTCTTCAGGCCCGGCATTTTGCGAGTCAACAAAAAACTTCAGCCTGTCGCTGTTGCTCTGGGACTCTCCGTCCCCCTCATACGAAAACTCCTCGAGCGAGAGAATGAGGCTTTTCCTGGTGTCATTAACATACTCCTGGAATTCCTCAACCGCTATCCCCATTTCCTTGGCGATTTCTTCTTCTTTCGGAGGCCGCCCGAGCTTCATTTCAAGAGCTGTGATGGTTTTTTCCAATTGCCTGGTCCTGCTGCGCACCAGCCTGGGAGCCCAATCCAGCTTACGGATAGCGTCAAGAATCGACCCGCGGATTCTTTTTTTTGCGTATGTTTCAAATTTGACATTGAATTCGAGAGAAAACTTTTCGATCGCGTCAAGCAGTCCGAAGATGCCATAGCTGATAAGATCATTGACATCAACGCTGGGTGGGAGATTCATGGCCAGTCGCATAGCAACAAATTTGACCAGAGGAGCGTATCTCCTGATGATTTTTTCCTTCAGAAGAGGATCCCGCGTTTCCTTGTAAGCTGTGAATAGTTCCTTCTGATCAATGATGTTTTCGTTCAAAGCCAGCCTCCATTAGGGCAAAAAAGGGTCCGATCTTTCCAGTGGAATCTGGAAAACAGCAAATCGTGATCTTTTTCCCGGCTGCAAAGAAAGGGACCCAGAATTCCATTTTCTGCCAGCAATCCTCGCTGAAATCTTCACCTGAGCCGACTAAAGCCACTTCTTCAGCGCTCCACACCCGGGTGAGGTCTGCCCTGCAGATTCTGCCACTGTCCCTGCCGGTCATCAAGAACACTTCTTCCGATAATACAGAACACTGCATTCCGGGAGCATCGTTGAAAAAGTTATCCCACTTCCCTTTGTCCTGAAATATCCGGAAATCTACAATCAGTTTTTTCTTTCGCAGTGTTCTGATCTCCCTGCCTGTGACGGATCTGTAAAACTCCGCAACATTCGGAGCTACTGTGTGAGAAAACGGCAATTCCATAACTCCATATGACAATTTTTCCTGCTCCAGCCAGACAGGTAACGCTGAGGCTTGAAATGTGTTCAGACAGATCACCGCATTTCCATAAAAACGGAGCCAGTTTTTCAGAAAGTCAAATTGTTTCTTGCCCATGCGTTCACCTTCGTCAATCAGCAGATACTCTCCGCACGCCAGCAGCCGGTCTTTCTCGATGCAGGAGACCTTTTCGTAAAACTCAAATGGTTCCACTGCGCCTACACCGGTCTGTTCACTAATGTATCGGATAAAGTTTCTAAAAGATAAGGGGGGGGCAGCCCATGACTGCTCCCCGTCTCCACCTTCCCGTTC
>JAQTRI010000353.1 GCA_028711905.1 Candidatus Wallbacteria bacterium
AGATTATTCTCCGCAACCCCAGGGGCGATATTGTTGACGCTGTGTGCTGGAGCAATCATGACGGAGTCTATTCCAGGGGCGAGGACAAGGATATGGACTCAATCGTGCGCAACGGCCAATGGGTTGGCATGGAAGAACAGGGCTGCATTGATTCAAACCCTGTCTCAGAGAAATGGGTTGTCACCCGTGATGCCGATTATGTAGACACTAATTCAGCGGCTGACTGGATTATCACTAAAACCGCCACACCTGGCGCAGTATTTTCAGACAGTGTTTCACAGAGTGGGGAAACACTGAGAAAACTCACCGGCGGAAACTGACAAACAATTTCCCAGGCGTTCAATCCGAGTAAAACCTCTTTCCCACATGAAGAACGGGGTCTTCGTGATTTGACGATACGCCTCTTAGCCCAGCAAAGCTGGACTAGAGGTTCTAAGCCGGCAGTAACCATGATTTGACGATACGCCTCTTAGCCCAGCAAAGCTGGACTAGAGGTTCTAAGCCGGCAGTAACCGGCTAAGAACCTCTTAGCCGTCCGCCAGCATGATTTCATCAACGATGTGTTTGACGATAGATCCGATTCGTTTATAACAGTTCAATCTGTTGTCACCTTTAAGAGCAAGGGAGGATTTCAGTTCCAGGTCCAACCGGCACAGATACTGAAACAGCTTTTCCTGCTTGGCAAGAGACAGAGCATCAGGTTGCTGTTGATTCATATCCCTGATGTAAGCGATGATTTCAGACAACTCATTCTTTTCCTGCTCTTCCATCTTGAGGATGTGATTGAATTCTCCGAAAATCGAATTTTCAAATACCTCTAACGAATCTGCGGCACTGCACAGAATACTGTTAAGCGCTGCAGAAGAAACAGTCTGGTCTGCAGCCAGCGTTTGGCAGCAGACCAGGGCAGTTATCAGAAAAAACAACATCAGATTCCGGGACATTTATCTCCGTTCACTAAAAACTACTTTGTGCGCTGCGTCGGCAGGATGATCGGGTAATATGACCTGATCAGAGGCCGCTTCTGCACTTCCTTGGCAGAGGAAGAATTATCAATGGTCCACCACTTGCCATACACATCCTTGGCCACGATCACACCCACATGCCTAGGTCTGTCGCCTGAGGTTTTGGTCCAGTAGCATACATCACCTTTGCCATACTGTTCATTGGAGATGCTCGACCAGCCGATGCTCTTCAGGTGATCGCGCAATCCGACACAGGCCAGATGGTGCTGGTTGCCGCAACCGGCATTCTTCAAAATGGCACTGACTACAGCAGCGCAGGCTAAATTGCCGTATTCTGTGGTAGCTGTATAGCAATCCACTCCGTAAATCACATCACTCTTGCCTTCGGCTCCCAGTGCGCTTTTGATAATCTGTTCAGCCTTACCTGAGACTGAAGGATCCGTATCATCGCCATTGTCATTGTCGCTTCCATCATCCTTGATAATGTAACTCGAATGAGCATAGCCCTCTGTGCCGTCAGAGGTTTTCACATTGTACCATTCATACTTGGTACCCAGAATCGCCAGTTTGGTACCCTTGGCCACAGATGTGATGATCGAGTAGCTTGTACCAGGACCCTTGCGAATATTAAGTGAGGAAGCTGTTACTGTGCCCTGCAATGTTTTGGCTGAATCCGACACACTGACCAGGTCTTTGTAGATATACCCTGTTCCACCGGATATGGCAACCTGATACCAGGAGCCGGATTCTCCGGTGACATTGACTGATTCGCCTCTGGACAGAGTAGTGATAACCGCATACCCTGTGGAAGGGCCTTTGCGCACATTGGCACCAGACACAATGATTGTGGCAGTCGAGCGCAGCTCCCGGAAAACGAGAGCAGCTCTTGATTCATACATCACTTCATCGTTCAGGGCCTCATCATTGGACATGAGCAGTCTTTCGTTGATCTGGTCAGGCTGATCCAGAATGTAGTATTCGTCAATCCCGGCCCCTGTGAACGATTCATCCTCATCAACAATCAGGATGTCATCGATAATACTGTTGACAATGCCTGCCACCATGCGATATGCAAGGATATTCCTGTCGCTCCTGTTGGAAGCGCTGCAGGAGTCAAACGCCCGGTTCATTTCGCCGAGCCTGCTGTCCAAATGGGAAAGACGCTGATCATCCATAGCCAGAGGATAGCTGGCATTCATAGTCTGGATATAGTCCAGAACTTCAAAAAGAATGTCTTCGTCCTCAATCTCTTCTTCGCCTTCTTCTTCATTCTTACAGACAAAGAGTTTCTGGTAGCCAATGTCGCCTTCCAACTGGCGGACACGGATCTTCAGTTGGTTGATGGTATCATCAACACCTGCGATTGCCGAAGATGCACTGACAAGTAAGACTGTTATGAGGATGCCGGCGAGGTAAGAATACTTCATACTGTCCCCCTTATGCCTTGTTACCTACTTTAATTATACCTGGTTTCAGACCACTTGCAAGGATAAATTGGAAAAGTCCTGTCTCTGTTTTAAACAAGAAAAAACGGAGCCTGAGCGGCTCCGTTTCTATGCAGCGTTATCGTCCTGGAATCAGTGCAGCACATTGTCGTTTTCGATGAATCCGGCATGCACCCTGACCTTACGGGCCATGATATACTTGCCTGATGCGTCTTCGCGGAGATGGCCCCAGATCCTGATCACAGTGCCCCATCGTTCCTCACTGACATATTTGAGAGCGCGATTATCAATTTTAACCTTTATCCGGCCTGTTTCGTCAGTGACAATGATATATCTCTCGTCAGCATTGACCCTATCCAGCCGGCCTTTGCACGCCACAAAATCACCGATGCTCTGCCTGAGCGTATCCTTGATGCTGTAAAAATGAAATGCCAGAGAAGCAGAAACGAAAATCAGAAGACTCAATACCATCAGACCTTTTTTCATGTCACCTCCAGATTTTGAATTCTATTTTAGTTTATCAGTTTCGCCAATCCTGGTCAACATCCGATCAAAAAATCTTGATGCTAACATGGGTTTCGGGATTGTAACACGATTGTAACAAATTGTAACTTTACGAAATGGAATTCCCTGCTATAATTAAGTTTAGCAGGGTGTTATTGAATGTGGGGAAAACGCTCTGTAAATCGTGAGGAGGGGTTGTGGTGCAACGCACGGGAGATCATGTTTCAGCGGGGGAAGAAAAAACAGGGAAAAAACGCCCGAATCCTGGACAGGGCGAGATCAGGAAACAATGCCTGATCAGAGTAGAATTTTCCAGTGGCAGGCATCGTATCACCAGCAAATCAATATTGTCAGACAATTAGTTCGATTTTTCATAGTTGAAACAATCATTGTCATACAGGGGCCGCTCAGGCCTCTGTTTGTTTTTTCAGCTGCATCCTGTTACCATGTTTGAAACAATTTTGTGAGGTTCCATGAAGTATCTGGGTTTTCTTCTGCACATTTACCAGCCTCCAACACAGCTGGGTTTTGTCATTGACGAGATCGCCAACCAGTGCTACCTGCCCCTGACCGAGATTTTCAACTCTGACCTTGACCCAAAGTTCACACTTAACATCAACTACAGCCTGACTGAGCAACTGGCCAGAAACGGTCATAAAGAAATCCTCGACAACCTGCGCAAGGCTTCTGAGCACGGTAAAATCGAATTCGCCGGCAGCGGGGCCTACCACCCGATCTTTCCGCTCATCCCGCAGATAGAGGTCGAACGACAGATGCTCCAGGGTCGGGAACTGAACCAGAAGATCCTGGGAAAGAGCTTCAAGCCCAAAGGGGTTTTCCCTCCGGAAATGTGTTTTTCCTCACACCTGGCCAAGCTGTTTACCGGCATGGGCTACGACTGGACCATAACCGATGATCTGCCTTACAACTATTATCATGGCAACAGCCCTTACAACTTCATTCCCGAGGTTTCGGGACTGGGTGTTTTTCCGCGCTCCAACAAATGGTCGAACGAACTTTCTTTTCAGACATGGAAAGGCAATGATTTCATCAAAAACATCAATGCTGATCTGGGCAAATGGTTTGGCGATGAAGACGGCTATCTGATCATCGCCATGGATGGAGAAACCTTTGGGCACCATCACCGCTTTTACGAGGAAAAATTCCTGCGCGCCATGCTGTCCGAGATCGGGAATTACGATGACCTTAAACTGGCTACGCTCAGCGAGATCTTTGCCAAATTTCCCCTGCGGAAAAGATTCGTTCCCCCATCCACCTGGTCAGCTTCAATGCAGGACCTGCAGAATGACGACCCTTACCCGCTCTGGCAGAGCAGGCACAACCCGATCCACCACAACCAGTGGGTACTGACATATCATGTGCTGGCCTGTGTGCACAGAGA
>JAQTRI010000354.1 GCA_028711905.1 Candidatus Wallbacteria bacterium
CACCTTTTCCCAGGTCTTTCCGTCTGTGCTGGAGCGCCAGACATCGGAACTGAAGCTGCCTGTCCAGCCTCCGATCACCCACAGCCTGTTGTTGAAAGCCACAGTATTGGCATGGTTGAAAGGGTCATAAACCGGGCCGGCGTTCTGATCGGCAAATGCCGCAATGCCGTCAGTATTATCCACCCTGTCATTCAGAGCTCCTCCTGACTTGCCCCCGCCAAGAGCCCAGAGCCGGTCCTTGTAACCTGTCAGCCCGGGGTATGAAACCGCTCTCGGCAGAGCGCTGAACTGCGACCATGAACCGGCAGTGCCCGGGTCAGTCGTGCTCCACACATCGGCAAAATAAGAGCCATCCCAACCTCCGGCAATCCACAGCCTGCCGTCAAACACAGCGCTCGCGTGACCGGCCCTGCCGGTGAATGCTGCGGGAAGATCCGGCCCCTGCACCATATAGACAACTATGGTGTTTATCTGGAATATTTTTGTGACAATCACCCCGTTTTCCGCGAAAGATCCGGTGATCTCTGTAACACCAGCAGCATCCGGCGCTGTGAACACATTGCCGAGCAATGATCCGTTACCGGCAGTAATCGCCCACGACAGGTTTTTCACGGCAAATGTGCCGTCATTGTACTGGATCTCCCCTGTTGACGGCAGAGAGTATGCCGCAGCTGTGGCAACAGTGGCTTCCTTAGTCGGCAGGCCGATATCAACAGGCGTGTTGTCTGCGGATGCAATGGAATACCAGGCGTCATTCTTTAAAACACCAGTGTGGCCTGCCATCACCCACATCCTGTTGTTGAATACTAAGCTGGTGTGAAAACCCCTGGCAGTGAATGTCGAACTGTCGTTGAACCTGGACCAGCTGGTACCGTCAATTGAGTACCAGGCATCGTTCTTCCAGATTCCTCCGCTTTCAGAACCACCCAGCACCCACATTTTGTTGCCGAACACCAGTCCGGTGTGACCGCGCCTGGCTGAGAACTGGCCTGTGGCATTGGCAGGATGCCATATTGCTCCATCATACGAATACCAGACATCATTAAAAAACCCGGAATCCCCATGCCCGCCGATCACCCACATTCGACCGTCATAAACAAAGCTTGCGTGATGATACCTGGGCAGGAACGCGGCATTGGAAGTGGCCTGATGCCATGTGACAGCATCTGTGGAATACCATGCGTCATTAAAGAAGGTGCCGTTGTTGTAACCCCCGATCACCCACATCTTGTCATCAAAAGCTGTCATGGTATGACCGTGCCTGGCCGTGAACTTGGCTCCAGCACCGGTTTGAGTCCAGGTGCTGCCTGTCGTTGAATAGCAGGTGTCGTCATACCAGTTGGAAACAGTGTCCCATCCACCGGTAAGCCATATTTTGTCTTTGTACGACAATGCAGCAGGGCTTTCCCTCTGGCTGAACACCCCGGCTGCGCCGTTGGTTCGCTCCGGGCTCCATGTGATGCCGTCGGTCGAACTGTAAACATCGTTTTTGTTCGGTATTCCACCGGAAATGATCCACATCCTTGAATCATAGTTCACGCTCTTGTGGCAGTATCTCGCTGCGAATGCGGTCGGGTCTTTAGCCAGCTTCCAGTCAGCATAAGCCCCTGTCAGGGTTTTGTCCCCTGCACCGATGTTGCCGCTGATGCTCGCAGGTGTCTCATAACCTGATATGTTGCTGAACACCACAGTATATGGCGCATTCTCAGCAGCCAGAATAAAATCACCGCTTGTGAGCCAGCTTGACCCTCCGTCAGCGCTCCAGCGCGCACCAGCATCCACTGCCCCCTGAGGGGTTAAACTAACAGTCAGGCGGTAGGCGGCTACTCCTCCTCCGGCTGTGGGGTGATACTCATCCTCAGGGTCTGTCGTCAAGCGCAGGACATTCCCGCCGTCTGTGTCCATGGTGAAGATGTCAAAACTGCTGTGCAGGTTGGAGGCATAAGCGATCCTGGTTCCGTCCCTGAAATAGCTTGGCTCGTGGCAGATCCAGGAAGTGGCGTTTGTCAGCTTGACCGGAGCAGAGCCATCGGCGTTCATTTTCCAGATGTTGACTGCATTGGGCGTGCCGCGGTTGGATGTGAAAACAATCATGGCACCGTTCGGGGAGTACTCTGGGCATTGGTCGCTGGCTGCATTGTTAGTCAGATTTTTCAGGTCTGCTCCGTCCTTGGTCATGCTCCAGATCTCGAAATTAGAGGACCTGCTGCTGGAGAAAATAATCCTTGTGCCATCAGGCGACACCGAAGGCCAGCGGTTTTCAACAGACAGGCTGGTATTGGTCAATTGCACAACATCAGACCCATCAGCGTTCATGCTGAAAATCTCCCAGTGGCCTGTGCGCGTGGAATCAAAGACAATACGGCTGCCGTCAGGGGTCCAGTCAGGGTTCCAGTCAGCGGTCTCGTTTCTGGTCAGATTGATCTTGTTGCCGCCGTCAGTGTCCATGACAAAGATTTCGCTCAAGGAATGATAAGCGATCCTGGTGGCAGTGGGATTGAAATCCGGAGCAGTGTCGTAAGCGCCGTCATCGGTCAGATTGACCATCATGGATCCATCGGTCTGCATGGTAAAGATGTCATACACACCGGTCTTGTTCGAGGCATAGCACAAAAGCGTGACTGTGCCTGAAGGCGGGGCTGACATCTGCCTGAGCACAGCCTTCATCTGCCCTATGACAGAGCTGTCTGAAGGCAGAGCCGAATGTGACACACCGTCAAACACCTGCGTATCGCCTGCCATATCATCATAACCTGAATAAGAGTAATCCTGAAGTGTGGCGCTGTCTAAAGGCACAATCCCGTCACCTGATTCATCGGATGACACGCGTTGCGGAGATGCCGACACACCGGCCCTGTCGACCTTTCCTGCGTAACAGTGATACGCGGCAGCTGCCTTCAGGTTCTCGTTCAATTGGAAAAGAGTCGTGTTTCTCAACGACTGCGGCGAATCGCCGATCAGCAGTTCCTGCGCCACCCCTGACCTGGCTTCGAACTCATCGAAAAAATCGTATCCGGATTGAGAGTAAATCCCTTGTGTCATGCACAGAGCGCTGACAGGGATCAGGTGACCTGCAGAGCACCACTGAACAGCGGGCACACCGTGAAAAGGCACTCCGAGCGCGAAAAAACTCACCACATTTTTTTCGAATCCGCACTTCTGAATCATATAGTGCCCGATCAGTCCGCCGAACGAATAACCAATCAGCACCATCTTCTGGGGCTGGGAAAACACCCTGCCTATCTCAGAAAACAGCGAGGCAGACGATTGAACGGCAGGGTCTCCTGCAAGTTCCTCTATAGGCAGAGTCGGATCATAGCGAAATGAATAAAGCGAGAACTTGGCAGTCAGTTCGCTATCCGCGAAAAAGGCGTTGATAAAAGAAATAAACTGCCCGTAAAACAAAGCCCGGCATGAATCCGACTCGCCCTGCAGCCCGCTGATCAGGATAATGGGAATCTTCAGGCCTTCGTAAGTGGAGGCATAGCGAAAAGACCAGTTCCGGCCCGTGATCTCATACAGCCCCTGAGGGAAGTTCTGGTACATCTGGCCGCGGTCTTCACTGATCATTTCAATTGTGATGTCCCGGTCAGCGTAAATGGCCAGACTGTCACTGTCGATCCTGAAACTCCCGGCAGGGCCATACAGCTTTTCAGGCGCGCCGGCTGCGGAAATCAAATACCTGTTGACTGCGATACTGCCTGATGAGGTGAGCTGTGGCGCAGAACCTGCCCCGGGCTGTGACAGGGTCAGAAACCTTCCGGATTGTGAAGGATCGAGTGTGCCTGCGGGAATCGACACCACTAAGCAGGAACTCGCTGCATGGGTATCGCTGTCCAGTGCGCTCCTGGTTACAGCATACTTGGCCACTGTAACTGTGGCCGGGCTTTGAAACAGGCCTGGAGATGCCTGCAGAGAAGACCCGTCAGGCAGTGTCAGAGTGCCGCCTGCAGGGGTCAGGGCCTGGGGTGAAGAGAATACTGCAGGATTGCTGTCTTCAACAGGGGGGGTGACAGTTGCTCCGCCCGCGTCTCCGCCGCCACCTCCGCCGCCGCAGGCTGTAATTGAGAGAATAATAAAAGCAATGCAGACAATCAGCAAAGATGCCAGAAAAATTTGCCGTTTTCCGCGCAACATAATTACAGTATACCTTGACCAGAAAATTAGTCAACCTTGTAGAGACGCGCCATGGCGCGTCTCATCACATTGCGACATTCTCTGGTATTTCGGTGGAACCGCACCGTTGTTCGGTGGAACCGCACCGTTGCGCCAACCATGATCCCCTTGTAGAGACATGCCATGGCATGTCTCTAC
>JAQTRI010000023.1 GCA_028711905.1 Candidatus Wallbacteria bacterium
AGCAACTGCTTTTTCCATTCGCCAATCTGATTCTGGTGAATCTTGTATATCGCACTTAACTCGACAAGGGTTTTTTCGCCCTTGATCGCCTCGAGCGCCACTTTAGCCTTGAACGCAGGTGAATGGTTCCTTCGATTTCTTTTGCTCATTTTTGCTACTCCTTTTTTAAATTATAGAGCAGCTTTCACACTTAAGATACTGTCCAGTTTTTCCCGTCCAGCTCTTATGTCATCAGGACGCTGCGCGAATCACAGCAGCGATATCTTCAAAGGTCATGGCCGCGTAAAGCGGCAGATACAAACTGGAAAGTGCCGGAGTGCGGCCGCTGGAAAAACCGCAGAAATCATGGCGGCAGTCCACCCCCCGGAGCATCAGTTTTCTGCTCAAGCCTTCATCAGCCTGCAATTGCAGAAAAAGATAATCAGGCACCATGTCTGGATTTTCTTCAGGCAGATCGATTCCAGCCTCAGTCAGGCCTTTTTTTAAAGCCTCTGCCAGCTCAGCCCGGCTCAGCCGTTCGGAAACATATCCTTCCAGCCTTAATCCGAGAAGATAAAGCTTAAAATCAGGCATTTTAGCCGGAACAGGCAGGCAAAATCCTGACTGCTTCTCAAAAAAAACTTTCTCCAGAAAATCACGGCAGAAAAGGTTAAGAAGAAAAAAAACCGGAAACACTGCCACCGCATAAACAAGTCTTCTGGTAAACAACCACTCTGCCAGGCCGCTGAACACACCCTTATACCGGGGTCCGGTTCTCAATGTTTCGTAGTTCTCTGTATCAAATCTTCCGGATGCCGCCACCAGTGCTCCGCCGCCAAAACACGGCAGGTGCTTGCCTGTTCCGAAGGAGTAAAGAGCATAGTCTCCATAAACAGGCAGAGGAACCCCGCGATATAAAGTTCCGAAACTCTGCACATTGTCCTGTATCACCAACAGATTATGCCTGTCCGCTATTTCGCGCAATCGAAGCATATCCGTGCATCTGGAGTGAAGATTGCAAACGATAATCGCCCGTGTGTCTCCATCAATAAGCCCATCCAGTTTTTCACAGTCCATCTGAAGATCAGTGGAACGCACCGGACAGTCAATCACACGATAACCCAGCTGACGGAGAATGGCGCGATAAATAAAAAAATCGTACTCAGGCAGAATAAATGCCGATCCAGATGGGAATTTGAGACATTCGAGCAGCCAGGAAAAGGCCGATCTGGCTGAATCGAAAAACAAGGCATCAGATACACCGCATGAATCTGCGAAGGATTTTCGGGCTTTACAGATTAAGCGATTCTTCTTTTCCTCGCTGATCACGATCCATTGAAGAATCCAGGAAAAAGAAAAATCGAAGCTGTGTCTGGGAACAATCCTCATCCCCTGGATTCTCTGATCAGTTTCATCACTTCGTCGCCACCTTTACCGGTTTTCGTCGAACTGAGAACATACCTGACCCCGGGAAAGCTTGATACGATTGCGGACGCTTCTCGGGAAATGAGATTTTTCGGGATCTTGTCAATCTTATTGATGACAAGGATATAGTGAAGATTATTGTGAGTCAGCCAGTCTCTAAGCATGTCATCGAAAGAATCCGGTTTTCTGCGGGAGTCTACTATCCACACAACGATCCTGAGATTGGATCGATTCGCAAGATATCCTTCGATCAAAGCCCCCCAGCTTTTCCGCAATTCCTGGGAAACCTTTGCGTACCCATAGCCGGGAAGGTCCGCCAGCAGCATCCCGTCAGCCCGGAAAAAATTGATGGCTTGTGTGCGACCCGGAGATTTACTTACCCTGGCAGCGGAATGCCCGCATAACAAGTTGAGCAGCGAGGACTTTCCCACATTTGATCTGCCGATAAATGCCGCCTCAGGTACCTCGGGCTTTGGAAACTGTTCCGGCTTATAGGCCGACAGCAGGAAATCAACGGCATTAAAACCCTTCATTCAACATCCTCTGCAGAAACAGCCCGATCTGCCGGGCTGTTCCGCGGTTTCATCTCAATGACAACTGTAGAACCTCATCAATAGTTTTAACGAAATGGAACTTCATTTTGCTCCGGATCTGCGCCGGGATTTCGTCCATGTCCTTCTGATTTTCCAGCGGCAGAATCACTTCAAGCAAGTGTGCCTGATAAGCGGCCAGAAGTTTTTCCTTGACCCCACCAATAGCTAAAACCCTTCCTCTGAGCGTGATTTCACCTGTCATACCAATCTCGTGCCGCACTTTTTTTCTGGAAACAGCTGAACTGAGGGCTACTGCCATAGCTATGCCCGCCGAAGGCCCGTCTTTAGGTATAGCGCCTTCCGGAACATGGACATGGATGTCATGCTTTTCAAAAAATTCCTTGCGTATCTTCCACTGCCCGCTGATTGTGCGCACAAAGCTCAGGGCAGCGTGAGCTGATTCCTTCATCACATCGCCCAGCTGCCCGGTCAGTTGAAGCCGTCCCTTACCTTCGTATATCAGGACCTCAATCGGCAGAAGCACACCTCCGACTTCAGTCCAGGCCAGCCCGTTGACAGTACCGATTTCATCCCTGGTGTGGCTCTTGTCATCCAGATATTTCACCGGACCCAGATATTCTTTCAGGTCTTTGCCTTTCACGATAATCGGAAATTTAAGGCTTTTCCCGGAAACCACATTCCTGGCAATTTTTCGGCAGACTGCCTGAATACTGCGTTCCAGGCTGCGCACACCGGCCTCCCTTGTATAGTTCCTGACGATTCCGGTCAAAGCATCAGGCTCGAACCGGCATTTAGCCCTTGACAGGCCATGGGTTTTCAGCTGTTTGGGAACCAGGTATTTTTTGGCGATATTGATCTTTTCCATTTCCGTGTACCCTGGGATACGGATGACTTCCATGCGATCGTAGAGCGGAGCTGGAATAGTGTTAGTAACATTAGCCGTTGTGATGAACATTACATTCGAAAGATCGAACGGCAGCGACAGGTAGTTATCGTTAAAAGACGAGTTCTGCTCCGGATCAAGTACCTCAAGCAGCGCTGAAGAGGGATCGCCTCTGAAATCAGATGATGTCTTGTCGATCTCGTCCAGCAGAATCACAGGATTACGCGAGCCGGCCTGTTTCAGAAGCTGGATGATCTTTCCGGGAAGAGCACCGATATATGTGCGGCGATGGCCGCGAATCTCTGCCTCATCTCTGATGCCGCCAAGCGAAAAACGGACAAAATTGCGGTTGAGCGATCTGGCGATGGATTTACCAAGTGAGGTTTTTCCCACTCCCGGGGGACCGACTAAGCAGAGAATCGGGCCCTTGAGTTTACGGGTCAACTGGCGCACAGCCAGGAATTCCACGATGCGTTCCTTGACCTTTTTCAGACCATAGTGGTCCTGTTCCAGTATCTTGATCGATTTGTTCAGATCATCGGTATCCTTCGTGCTCTTCTTCCAGGGCAGACAAAGCATCCAATCCACATAATTTCGTGACACAGCGTGCTCTGCCGATCCAGGCTGCATCCTGGACATTTTTTTCAATTCTTCCTCAAAGCGTTCTTTCACTTCATTAGGCATACTGATTTTCTTGGCCTTCTTACGAAGTTCCTCGACTTCCTCTCCGGTTTCCTCGTCTTCGCCAAGTTCTTTGCGGATGGCTTTCAGCTGCTCGCGCAGATAGTATTCCTTCTGGACCTTATCCAACTGCTGACGGACACGGTTTCTAATCCTCTTCTCCACATTGAGAATCTCGATTTCATTGTTAAGAATAACTGCCAGTTTTTCCAGTCTTTCAGCTGGATCACAGGCCTCCAGAATTTCCTGTTTCTTTTTGACATTCACAAGCAGATGGGCAGTAACAATATCCGCCAGTCTGCCGGCGTCTTCAGTGTTGTTGATCACCATCATGATTTCGAGAGGCACTTTTTTATTCAGTCTGATATAAGTTTCGAACTGGTTGATGACATTGCGCATGAGAGCACTGATCTGGATCGTTCCTGACCCCTGGTCCTGTTCCACCTTATTCACAACTGCAGTCAGAATCTCTGCGCTCATATTGAACTCTGTTATCTGAACCCGATACAGTCCTTCCACGAGAATCTTGTATGTCCCGTCCGGCAGTTTGAGCATCTGGAGAATCTCTGCCACCGTTCCGACTTCGTAAATATCAGCGGATTTCGGTTCCTCGACACGCGGATTCTTCTGAGTTACCAGCAGAAGAAGCCTGTCGGAAGACATGGCTTTTTCTATCGACTTGATCGAATTCTCTCTGCCGACAAACAAAGGCACTATCATATAAGGAAAAACCACTACATCCCGCAGAGGCAGAAAAGGCAGTAATCCCGAATCTTTCTGCTCCATCACTGGCTCCTTTCGTTTTTAGAGGCAATATGCCCGATGTCGAATAACTGCAGAAACATCCTGTGCAGATTGTCAAGCAGCAAACGCCTGTTAATCCTGAGATCTTCTTCCGGGCAGTTGACAAGCACTGTATTGAAAAAAGCATCGATATGTGGAGCGAAAGCCAGCAGTCCTTCCATAGCATGCAGATAATCTTTTCCAGCGATTTTGTCAGCCACCATTGAAGACTGATTCTCATAAAACTCATGCAGGCGGATTTCGTCCGGCTCTCTCAGCAGAGATCTGTCAAAATTCCTGCCATCAGTCCGATCTCCCTTGAGAATGTTTTCGATGCGCAGAGCCAGCAGAGTAAAAGCGCGAAACTCTTCCCTGCGGCTCAGTTCAGTCAAAGCCTGCACCCTGAGAAAGGAATCGTAAGGGTCCTCGAACCCGGCCTGGCACACAGCTTCGATCAGATCGTATGGGTACCTTTCCTTGAGCATGAAGTAAAACCGGTCCTTGAAAAATGCCGGCAGTCTAACGCCCGGATGCTCTAAGCCTTTATCATTTCCCTGCCCGGAAACGAGCGCCTGAAAAGCGCAATCCATAATCGCCGGGAGCGAAACGGAGATTTTCTTTTCAATCAGTGTACGCAATAGACCGAGGGCCATGCGGCGCAAAGCGAACGGGTCTTTCGACCCTGTCGGCATGATACCTGCAGCAAAAAAAGCCGTCAGAGTATCCATTTTGTCCGCAATAGAACATACAGTGCCACAGACAGTCCTGGGAAAATGTTCCTGCTGTCCTGCGGGGAGATAGTGTTCCCGGGCCGCAGCCGCAATGTCATATGGATAACCGGCCGCAGCCAGGTATATTTCCCCCATTCTTCCCTGCAGTTCGGGAAATTCAAAAACCATATCAGTAAGCATATCGACCTTTAACAGCGGAGTGATTTCCTCCCAGGAAATGGGCGGACGGAATTCAGGATAGGCCTGTTTACCGACAAGGTCGGCAATTACGGCCATTCGCGCGGCTTTCTGCTCCATAGTGCCGAGCTGCCGGTGGAACACTATTCCTGACAGTCCGGCTGTTTTGGAGCGCAGGTCGAGAGCCAGATCCTCCCGGTAAAAAAAATCAGCGTCCGATAACCTGGCAATCAGCACCCGCCTGTTGCCTTCCCGTATCTGCTCAGTAACCGGCCTGGAAGCAACGACAACAAATTCCGGGGTCAGCCGTCCATTGAAGCTGCATGGAAAATAGCGTTGCTGTTTATTCATGACTGTCACCAGCACACTCTCAGGCAAGTCAAGAAACTTCACCGGCATTTTTTCGGCGAAAACATGAACGGCTTCAACTAAAAAGGCATTTTCCCGCACCAGCTCATCATCAACCTGCCCACCGAGTTGTGCTACCTGATCCCCGATCTGGCGAATACGCTCACGATGGTCACTGACAACACCATGTTCTAAAAGCTGACCGATAAAAGCGTCAGCCCCCGAAACCTCAAACTTTGAACCATCACCGAATCTCGACCCATAGCTGTATTTTCCTGAAGCAACCCCCATAATCTCAACAGGAAGAGGACAGGAACCGAAAAAAGCCATTACCCAGCGCACCGGCCTGATGAACCGCCAACGCCGGTCCTGCCAGAACATGGATTTCGGCTGATGAATTCTTGATGAAACAGCCCGATAGAATTCACTGAGCAGCTGTTCGAGTTCAGCCACCTGCTCGCATTTATCAATGAACACATATTCTCCATCGACTCTCACATCGGAAATGCTGCAGTTCTTGCTCCTGACAAACCCCTCTAAAGCCTTGGTAGGCTTGCCGTCATGAAAAGCCTGGGTCGCGCGCGGGCCGCGGAAAGTAGCCGACAGCTCACTGTGCGTCCTGGCAACCGACCGCAGCAGGATAATGATTCTCCTCGGCGTCAGATGAAAATCAGTTTTTTCAGCAGCTAAATGAAACCTGGGAAGCTCCTCTGAAAGGAATCCAGGGAGATCTTCATCCAGCTTTTTCAAAAAACCGCAGGGCATTTCCTCGCAACCGATTTCAAGCACACTGTTCAGTTTTTCCATTCGCCTATCCTCCAACTGATCGGTCAGCAGGCAATTGATCAGAAGAAATTCATCACATCTCTGTATGTAATCAGAATCAACAGGAAGATCAGGGCATACAATCCCACCTGGTGAACGGTTTCTTCGATTCTGACAGAAACCCTGCGTCTGAATACCAGCTCAAGCAGAAGAAATACAAGTCTCCCGCCATCCAGGGCCGGGAAGGGAAAAAGGTTTAAAAGGCCTATGTTGATGCTTAAAGCAGCAATCACATGAAGAAGCGGTGCTATTCCCTTGTCTGCCCTGTTCTTTACTACTTCCGCAATACCAACCGGTCCGGAAATGTTTTTAACCGATATTTTACCCCTGAAGGGCTTAATGATCCCGGAAAATGTGTAATAAGTGGTCGTCCATGTGCTGCTCCAGGCAAACTCGAGGGCTTCCAGAGGAGACGAGTTCTTGATGAATTCCTGCTCAAAACCGATACCGATTATTCCGGCTTCCAGTTCAGGGCTGTACTCAGGGGTCACTAAGACCGACAGAACCTCGTTACCGCGCAAAAGCTCGATCTTGAGGCTGTTGTTGACATTAGCATTGATAATCTCGACAGCGCGATCCCAGTTGCGGACAGTTTCACCGTTGATACGCTGCATCCGGTCGCCGGCCTTGATTCCGACCTTGTCCGCCGGCTTTCCGGGAATGATCTCTCCAACAACAGGTATGATCCCGCGCTGAATCCCGATCTTTCCCGCACCTTTTTCGTCCTGTTCGGGAACCACAATGGAGTTGAGTCTTTCCTCACCGCGGAGATAGGAGATCTTCAGCGGAAGCAGAGGACTCGCCTTGATCATTTCCGACATCCTGTCCCAGGTTTTCACTTCCTCCCCGTTGATCTCGACAATCATGTCTCCGCTCTGCAGCTTGGCTCCTGCAGCTGGTTGTCCCTTGAAGACTGAGCCGATGGTAGGGGTATCCGTATAACGCGGAAGAGGAATACCGATGAACACGAAAATAACGGCAAAAAGCAGAAGTGCAAGCAAAAAATTGAAGCATGACCCGGCAGCAAGGATGATGAAACGCTGCAACACACTCTTAGAACAGAACATCTCGCTTTCAGGAATGTCCTTCTCTTCCTCACTCATCTTGGGATCAGTGCCGGCCAGTTCCACATAACCGCCGAGCGGGAAGGGCCTGATATTGTATTCAGTGTGTCCGATCTTGCGCCCGAAAATCTTCCCGCCGAATCCAAGGGAGAACTCCTTGACGCGCACTCCGGCCCAGATGGCTGTTATGAAATGTCCGAATTCGTGGGCCAGCACGATCATAAAAATGACAGGTACGAAAACAAGAAATGTCGCCAATGATCCTCCTCGATGCGGGGACTTTCAATTTTCAGCTCTGAAGTAAGGGGAATATACAGTTGCTGAAGACAAGTTGTCAACAGAAATGATGACAGTTCCGGCATAAGGCGCGTCTCGGTTTACAGGAGCGCTCCCTTGAATATGCTGGAATTTTCTTTGGTTTTGGACAGTAGCCCGAGGTTCTGCTAACCTGATAAGATGAACCTTGAAGACATTCTGCAAAACGACTTTCCGGAAGTTGTCCGCCAGAGTGCTGATAGCGCTGATATTTTCCTGCTGCAGGACATTGCCTTTGCCAGGCTTGTCAGACATAAACCACTGCGTTTTTTTTTCCTGCTTCCAGATCATTTTCAAGACCCGACCCGCACATTGAAGCCTGTCAACGCCGATGGCATGAATTTCATGCTGGAACTCTCAGGGAACCGCTCTGAAAAATATGCTTTGTTCGCCTTCAGAACCGCTATTTCGCATCAGAAAAAAATCAGTCCTGCTACAGCAGGGCATTTTGATCTCAGAAAAGAATTGTCAGGACTGACCCGGGCTTTTCTTTCCGACCTCTGCATGCAGCGGGAAGAGTGGGACAGCCTGTTGTGCTTCCTGGAAAGCTCGGGCGCTGGTAAGCACAAGGAAATCGTTCTTTCCTCTGTGTTGGAGTGCTTGGCTGAAATCATCAGTTCCCGTCTGGGAATGGTAAAAATTTCACGCACCGGGGTTCTCTTCCAGCTGGAAGCAGTTGTCACAGGGCAACCGTTCTGTATCATGAACGGCCGTGATAATGGCAACCTTATGCTGCTTTTTCCAGACAATATCCCTTCTGTCATGAAATCAACAAGCGAACCCGGCTGGTATGAACTTTCGCCCATTCTCTTTCATCAGGATTTCAATCAGATTCTGGATTTTATCCGTGAATCCTTAGGACAGGTAACACACGGCCGGTTCTGGAAATAGGGGCGAATAATTACCGTGAACAGTTAATTGGCGAAGCCAATGTTACAGTTCACGGGCCCCTACACGATTGACATCAAATCAAACCTCTAGTTCGCCTTCCAGTTCCTTTTCATCAGCCCTCTGCTGCGAACGCGATGTGTAAACTTTGTAGTTCGAAAGCAATGCTTTATTTATTACTGTATAAGCCTTGCGCATCTCCTCGTTTTCGACCCGTTCCAGGGCTTTGGCCAGCTTAGCCATGTAATCCTTCAAGACCGCAGCTACAGCTTCATCGTTAAGGGTGTGAAAATTCGAGTCTTTTTTGATCCTGTGCTCCAAGCCGATCAGTTTATCGCTTTTATCGCAAAGTTCCCTGATGGATTCCTCGATGCTGTTGCCGAGGTTGATGCCGGAAGCACCGGTTGCGAAAACATCGTCCGTTGTATCTTCGTGCACATAGTACACAGTTTCCTCGCCGGATTTCGGAGTTCGCTTGCGCACCACGCCAAGGTGCAGGCCAAGAAACAGGTGCAGCACAGCGCTCCTGATATTGAGTGAAAAACTGTCCTTGACCAGCAGGTGATTGTTCCAGTCAATACCTGATTCCTCACCGATGGCATGCAGATATCGGTCTGAAGTCTTGTAGGCCTGGGCCCACGCCTCAACTCCATTGACAGCAGTTATCGGAACGGCTTCTTCGGTCTGAATCAGGATCACGCGATGCGGAAATCCGATCCCAGCCACATTGGTCTTGGCATTCTTGACTGTGAACGCCTCCTCAGTGAGCTGACGGTCAAACAGAGTGTGTTCATCGTCAGGCACACCAAAGGTCATCGTGAAGACAGAGTTGTACCTTCCGCGCTTGTCGGATGTGGCTGTCGTTGGTCGTGACGCGGTAAACAGAGACTTGAGCAGCTCGACAAAAAAGGCTTTTTTTCTGGCCGCGTCATTTCCACATCGCCATTCGGCCTTTTCCCTGAGAAAATCCTCAATGCTCAGACCCAGGATAGCGCTGAACCTCTGGGCTCCGAACTCTTTCAGCCTGCGTTCAAAATCAAAGGGACTGGTGGCGTAAACGCGCCACTTGCCCCCCAGGTCAGCCTCTTTGATAAAATCAGCTTCAAACTTGTCAAAGCGCTCGCCGATCTGCTCTTCAGAAAGCCCGCATGACCCATAAAGAATCCGGTCGTAATACCAGCTTCCCGCGTTCATATCATCTTCCTCTGTGACAATGCGGTCAACGAACTGGTTCTTCCGCTTGCGTTCATAAAGTTTTCGCAGTTCATTGGTCTCAGCGGCCGGAAAATTCTTTGTGCGCATCTCTTCCAGTGCTGCGCACTGGTTCTTCAAGACTTGGCGGAAAAGGGAGTCCAGATCTTTCTGCACCTGTTTCATTCCCAGTACAGCCTGGTCCAGCCTGTTGTGATCAAAAATCATTTTATTGCTCTTGGCCTGCAGAGACCGCACTGTATCAATGGCTGACTGCAGATCTTCCTTGCGGAAAAAGGAAAAAACCGAGCTGCTGATCTCATCGATCTTTTTCAGTTGCTGCGCCACTCTGGCGTCATTCCTGGAGATGTTCTCGTTCAGGCTCTCCAGCTCCTGCTCCCACGCACCGGTGTATTCTTCGACCATCTGCTGGAACATCTCAGCAAACCTGAAAGCAAAGGCCACACCCAGGTCAAAATCCCCTATCTGGTTACTCACTTCTTTATCCACCGCGTCCAGGATCGAGTCGCACCAGTTCTTAAGGTTGGCTCCTGAGCGTTCCAGCAGCCTTTTCTGCTGGGTTTCAGTGACAAGCTGTGACTTCACCCAGTTCTTAACCCTGCCGCCGGCCTCGCCTCTGGAAAATTCCGAGGCATCGAGATTTTTCTGAGGAGGGGCAACAGTCTGGAATTCGCGCAGGGTCAGGATCCGGTCCAGCATGACTTCAGCAGGAACACGGGAAAGTTCCGGAAGCGAGGAAGACATGAAGGTGGTCAATCTGCTCTGCAGCCGCTTGTTGCTTTTATCCCATTTCTGAGTGATGTTCCCGAGCAAAGCCTGGGCGAAACGCAGTGCGAAAATCCCGGAAAGTTCCTCGCGGGGAAAATACAGAGATCCGAATCCATAAGTGCTGAAACTGGTGTACTTCTGCTCATTCTTCTCAATAGCATCGTACACGATGTTATCCTTGACCGAGTCCTTTTTCCTGCCGGCGCTGGTAATGACGCCGGAGAAAATTCCATGAGCAATGGTGCGCTCCACCAGAACATGATCCTCGATCTCAGTTCCATTAACGATGTATGCGAAATCAAAGGCTTTGGCAGCCTTGGAATTCTTGACCTGAAAATTGTCGGTATATTTTGTGGTGAAATCATTGTGTCTGGGTGACATGTAATAATCCAGTTCCATCAGGGCTGACGCGCAGTTGCGCTGGATATTGTCGCGAAAGCCGGGAAGATGGAAGGCTTCGGATGTCAGGAACATTCCTGTCACAGCTAAGCGCTTGGACGCAGTTTCAAGGGCCACCTCTCGAAGCACATAGGCCAGATCAACGAACATACCGCTGCCTGTGCCGCCGCACAGCGAGTTAACAATGTAAACATCAGCGTTGCCGGAATCAGACATGCGCACGCGGCCTTCAGTCACAATGTTGGAGCGGCTGCAGATCCTTGTGAACTTACCCCTGACTGTTTCCAGGATCTCCTCAATAGAGGAAAAAAACGACAATCTCCCCAGATAGCGCTTCTGCTTGGCTCCACGACCGGTAAGCTCGACATTGCGGGTATGGGCTACAGGAAACCAGGATTTGATGTGCGGCTTGCGGTCTAAGTGGGCCTTGATATCCCCGACCTGAGCGCGCACAAGTAATGTTTCTTCTTTATTGAGGGCCTTGAGCGCTTCGTCCTCGTCTTTGTAGGTGTCGACATCGGCATCGGAATCTATGGACAGGAAATCGATCATTCCAGGAATGCGGCGCTCGAAAAAAGGGTGTTCCATGAACAGCCTCTTGATCTCGGACAGCACCATCTTGCCTGTGCCGCCGAGGCCCACGAACAGGGTCGGGGTCAGTTCCAGATAATCGTTTTTGCCCATGAGGTTCCTCCTGGAAATATTCTACTTAACACAACTTTCCGTATATATGTTACACTATATCTCAATAACAGTCCAAAAAACTGGAACCTATGCCGACACGAATCAGCCACCTTAAACTCCTCCTCATCTCCACCAGCGCAGCCATCGGCGGCGGGCCGCGCCATGTGCACGACATTCTCAAGGGCCTGGGAGACAGGTTCAGCTTCCATGTGGCCTGCCCGCAAGAAGAGCCTTACTGGGACATCTTTTCAAGCTTAGTCGGGCCTGAGCGTATGTGCCGCATAGTGTCCGGCAAATTCAGTTTCGGATCATTGACCGGCATGAAGCGGTTTGTTGAAAAGCACTCGATCAAGACCGTGCATTCTCACGGCAAGGGCGCAGGCATTTATTCCCGGGGTCTTGCCATAGGCGGCGGATTGCGCGTGCTGCACACATTTCACGGTATTCATTACATGAATCACGGTCTGCTGATGCGTAATTTTTATCTGGAGATCGAGCGGAAACTTTCGGGCCTGACCGACAGATTCATTTCAGTCAGTGAAGGGGAAAAGGAAACCGCCTGCCGCATGTTCCGCATTCCACAGGAAAAAATCACTGTCATTCACAACGGCGTGGAACCCTCAGGATTGAACCCTTCCCAGCCTGAGCCGGAAAAAACCTTTACAATACTCTATCTGGCACGGTTTTCCCATGCCAAAAACCCTTTAGGAGTGCTGGAAATCGCCGGTGTCCTGAAAGACCGTCCTGAGGTGCGCTTTCTGCTTGCAGGTGAAGGGGAACTGCTCGCACAAGCAAAAAACTACGCATCCAGATACAAGCTCAATAATGTCTCATTCCTCGGTTTTAACGACAAACCTTTGGAATTGATGCAGAAATCCCAGGTCCTGGTTTCAACCTCGCACTGGGAAGGCCTGCCTTATTCACTGCTCGATGCGGCAGCAATGGGATTGCCTGTCGTTGCTTCACGGGTCACAGGCAACAACGAAGCTGTCCTGCATGGCGAAACCGGCTGGCTTTATGCTCCGGGTAACGCTCAGGAGGCTGCGGTCAGAATCATATCCTTTGCCGATCCGGCAGTATGGCGCAATTTTTCATCCCGTTCCATGGCCTGGGCGAAAGAACGCTTCAGCCTTTCTACCATGCTGGAACGGATCGCTGGGGTATATTCCTCGTAGTGGCTGTTCGCGAACAGCTCGCCGGGAAACGGGCAGATCATGACTCGCTCATGCATTGCCCTTTCCACCCATCACCCATCACCGATTACCAATTACCCGTCAGTCTCCGGTCACCGGTACATTGCCCTCCCATTGACCTGCGCCACTTCTTACCATAAAATGCCCGTACCCTGCACCGGCGCAACCGGTGCTGAACTGTTCTGCCGCTGGCAGGGCAAAAAAACCACAGGGAGGCTTAATGCCAAACAATCTTTCTTTTTACGAAAGCCTGATTCTCATGAACCCGGAATTGAACGATGAGGGCTACCAGAAAATCCTCGAAAAGGTCACTGGTATCATTGCTGAAGAACAGGGCGAAATCCTGAAAAAAGATGTGTGGGGGCAGCGCAGGCTGGCTTACGACATCAAGAAAAACTCCAGCGGTTATTATGTGCTCCTTTACTTCAGGGCCCAGCCCGGAGTGCAGAAAAAACTCACCCGCTACTACACGGTTACTCCGGACATCTGGCGCAATCTGACCCTCAAGCTGGATCAGTTGATGATCAGTGAACTGCTTCCTTCCAGCCGCAGGCCTGAACCCGTGGCCGCGGTCGAGGAAGGTAAGAAGTAATGGCTACATTGAATAAAATCCTGCTTATCGGCCGCCTGACGCGCGATCCGGAACTCCGTTATGTTCCCAACGGCGGCCCGGCGGTGGCTAATTTCACCTTAGCTGTCGGCAGGCCTTTCAAAAACCAGAACAACGAGCGGGAAACCGATTTCATCGACATTGTTGTATGGCGAAAACTGGCCGAAAACTGTAAGCAATACCTCAGCAAAGGTAAAATGGTCATGGTCGAGGGCAGGTTGCAGATCCGCAGCTATGAGGCCAGTGACGGGGCCAAACGCAAGATCACCGAAATCGTGGCTGACAACATCCAGTTTCTGGATCGCTTTGCATCTTCTTCCCCGCGCGCAGCGGCCGGTCCCGGCGATCCTCCGCCTCCGGACATGGTGGACGAGCTTCCTCCAATCGAGCCGATCAGCGGATTCGGCAGTGAAGACGATGATCAGATCCCGTTTTAGTTCATTACAGACAATTGTGCAAAGGAGCATAAAATGAACCCCAACAACAGATTCAGACCCCAACGCAAGAAAATCTGCCTTTTTTGCAAGGAAAACAAACAGTATATTGATTACAAGAGGGTGGAGCTTCTCCGCCGCTATACCACTGAAAAGGGCAAAATTTTACCCCGCCGCGTCACCGGGTGCTGCGCCATGCATCAGCGCAAGCTTGGCACTGCCATCAAAAGAGCCCGATACATCTCACTCCTGTCTTTTGTAGGCTCAGGATATTAATGTTGCATTCCGGCAAAAGAGAACTGATCGAAGGAGCGCTGTTAAGCGCTCTTTCTTTCATTCTTTTTTCCACTTACATCATCCCGGTCTTAGGCGGTTTCACTTCGCTCCTTTCATCCCTGCCGATTCTCATCACGGCCTTCCGTTCAAACCTTAAAACCGCCACACTCTGTCTGCTGGTATCCACTCTTCTGGTGTCCCAGTTTCTGACCATTTACATGGGAATAGTGTTTTTCTCCTTTTATGGGACAGGTGGGTTGATCATTGGGTTTCTGCTGAGATTCAAGCTGAATCCATCGCGAGTGATCTTAGCGGCAACTTTCCTCAGCCTGATAATTTTCGTGTTAACCTTGTTTATCATGACCTCTTCTTTTGGAGTCGAATTTCCTGTATCCCAACTCCAGGACAGGTTCCTCTCAGGGATTGATGAAGTCAAAAACAGTACCATCGCCGCACTCAAGCAGCAGAACACAGCTGAGGCGGACCGGAAAATTATTCTGTATGAGTCTTCTTTCGAAAACATCAGGCTTTATGTCAGAATCTTCATGCCTTCTCTTTTCGTATTTGCCTCAGCCTGCTTTGCCGCTTTCTATTATTTTCTTGGCCAGCTTGCGCTAAAATTTTATGTTGGCGCACGGGTAGAACCTATCTCTAGTTTCGCACTCCCATGGAAATTCGTCCTTTTCGTGTTAGCCGGCCTGTTGCTGGTGATGTTCCACCGTACCGGGAATGGACCGGATACAGGCAGCAGGACACTACTGGACATAGCTCTTAACATACTTGTCACAGGAGTGATCTTTTACTTTTTCCAGGGGATCGCCGTTATCGGTGGTGCGATGGAACGCAACAGTATACCTTTCTCTTTAGTGATGCTCGTTTTCCTGTTTGCCTGTGTATTTCCGCCGCTTCTTCTGCTGCTCGCTTTTCTGGGGATCATGGATTCCTGGATCAATGTCAGAAAATATTTTGGAGGTACTAACAATGAAAGTCATCCTGCTTGATGAAGTGAAAGCTCTCGGTAAAAAAGGCGACATCGTCGAAGTGAAGGACGGATACGCCATGAACTTCCTTATGCCCCAAAAAATGGCCCTTCCGGCCAGCAAAAGCAACAAAAGCATGCTTGAAAACCTGAAAAAACAGCAAAGAGTCAAGGAAGCGCGCGACAAAGAAGAGGCTGAAGCACTTTCCAAGAGGCTGGGACACGAAAAAATCGTCATCGAATCCAAAAGCGGAGAGTCCGGCAAGCTTTACGGATCCATCACATCCCAGGACATTGCAGATGCAATCACTGCCAAACTGAAAATCGATGTTGACAAGCGCAAAATCGTTCTGGAGCATCCGATCAAGGAAACCGGCAAGCACCAGGTCAAGATCAAGTTGTTCCATGATGTCGAAGCCACTCTGAATATCGAAGTCAAGGGAGTCGAAGAAAAAACAGCATGAGTGATCCGAAACGGATCCCTCCACAGAACATCGAGGCTGAAGAAGCGGTCCTGGGCGCCATGCTGCTCAACTCCAAAGCCATGGCTACCGGCATCGAACTTCTGCTTGAGGAAGACTTATACCTGCCCAGGCATCAGTTGATCTTCAGATCCATTCGTGAATTGGAAAAAACCGGCCAGTCAACTGATCTGATTACTGTTACGGATTTCCTGGAGAAAAATCAGTTGCTGGAAAAAAGCGGTGGCGCGGCTACTGTTACAGAGCTTGTCGACAAAGTTCCCAGCGACACAAACATTGAGGCCTATGCCCGCATTGTCAAGGAAAAGTCGATCCTGCGCCAGTTGATCGACACCGGCCAGGAGATCGTTGGCATGGCTTTCCGTGGTACTGAAGGCCGGGAGAATTTCGACCTTGATCATCTGATAGATGAGGCCGAGCAGCGCATATATAAGGTGGCGCACAAACGATCGAGCAAAGACTTTCTGATCATTTCGGATCTGGTGACACAGGCATTTGAAAACCTGGAAAAAGCCTTTGAAAACAAGGAACACATCATTGGAGTGCCTTCAGGCTTCAAAGACCTTGACTCTCTGACTTCAGGTTTTCACCGTTCCGACCTGATCATCGCGGCAGGCAGGCCATCAATGGGCAAAACAGCCTTCTGCCTGAACATCGCGGCCTATGTGGCTTTTGAAAAACAACTGCCGGTCGCGATTTTCAACCTGGAAATGCCGGCTTCTCAGCTGGTGCAACGCTTGCTGGCTCAAGAGGCAGAAGTTGACGCTTCCAGGCTGCGCAAGGGATTCATCAGGCAGAACGAGTGGCAGAAACTAAATACCGCTGCCTCAAAAATCAGCAAAAGCAAGATTTATATTGATGACACAGCTAATATCACCGCCCTGGAGATCAGGACCAGATGCCGCAAACTCAAGTCCCGCTGCCCGGACTTGAGTCTGGTTGTCATTGACTATCTGCAGCTGATCAGCGCACCAGGAGTAGAAAGCCGGCAGCAGCAGATCACTGAAATTTCACGCAGCCTGAAACTTTTAGCCAGGGAACTGTCCGTTCCCATCATCGTGCTTTCCCAGTTGAACCGGGCAGTCGAATCCAGGCCTGACAAGCGTCCGCTGCTGGCCGATCTTCGTGAATCTGGCTCAATCGAGCAGGATGCCGATCTGGTGATGTTCCTTTACCGCGATGAATACTATCATAAAGAAAAAAGCACCAAACCAGGCATAGCAGAGGTAATCATAGCCAAGCACCGCAACGGTCCGATCGGCACTGTTGATCTGGCCTTCAGAAGCGAGATCACCAGATTCGAAAACCTGGCGGGAAAGAGATTCGTTGAAAACTGACATTCCCGCGCTTGTCTTCATCATCAGAATGCAGTAAACTGCTGACATTTTCAGGTACCTTGAATCATTGCTTCAGGAGGTAACATGTCAGTCGGAAAGAGCTGCATCAGAAAAGACGCGTACGATAAGCTTACAGGCCGTGAGCAATTCGTGGCTGACATGCATCTGCCCGGCACGCTTCATGCCACCATGGTGATGAGCGCTCACGCTCATGCAGAATTCGAAAAACCCGATGCCGGATCAGCCATGCAGATCCCCGGAGCTGTCACTGTTCTGACCGCCTCGGATATTCCCGGCCGCAATATCCTGCCTTTAGTCATGCAGGACATGCCTTTCATGGCCACTGACCATGTTACTTATCACGGCCAGGCTTTAGCACTTGTCGTTGCTGCCACAAAAAAAGCCTCTGTCGCCATGTCGCGCGCAGTTAAAGTAAAATACGCACCTCTTGAAGCCGTGCTTTCCATTGAACGGGCGCTCGAACCGTCTTCACCCAGGCTTTACGGAAACGATAACATCTTCAAGAGTTACCGCATCATCAAGGGAAACACCGATCAGGCTTTCCCCGGGGCTTTTGGCATCTGTGAAAATACATACCGCACGCCTTATCAGGAGCATGCTTACCTCGAAACCCAGGGCATGCTTGCAGTTCCAGATGCTGACGGCAGCATGACTGTATATGGATCAATGCAGTGTCCGTTTTATGTGCGCGATGCTGTTGCCGCTGTTCTAAGCCTGCCTCTTTCCAAGGTGCGCATCGTGCAAGCAGCAACAGGAGGTGGATTCGGCGGCAAAGAAGATATTCCTTCCCTGATCGCTGCTTACGCTTCTCTTGCCGCTTGGAAGTGCCGCAAACCGGTGCAGCTCGTACTCGGACGCGAAGAAGACCTCCTGTTCAGCAGCAAGCGCCACCCTGCCCTCATACATTACAAAACAGCGTACACCAGCGAAGGTCGCATTGTCGGATGCAGAGTGCAGTATTATCTCAACGCCGGTGCTTTCGCCACTTTATCACCTGTTGTCATGTGGCGTGGAACAGTGCATGCAGCCGGTCCATACCGCGTTAATCATGTCCATGTCG
>JAQTRI010000024.1 GCA_028711905.1 Candidatus Wallbacteria bacterium
CAGCAACTCCATTGATCTTGGCCTGACCAAAACCCGGGGAGATGTAGTAATCCATGTCACCTTTGACAGTTTCCGCATAATAATCAAGATCACCCTCCAGGGATGCTGGAGTAAAATAAAAATCCGGTTCAATGAAGGAATTGGCGTAGCGCGGCACATTCCGGCCCCCTGCCGCATCACTGATCAGATATGACTGGTCAATGCGCGATCTGCCCATGGCCCAGGCCACAGCGTGATTGATCGCAGTAGCATGAAGATACGGCGGAGTGAAGGCACCGGACAAGGACTCGCGGGAGTAAAACAGCGGATCAATCAGGCGCACTGTGTAAGGATAAATCCGCATTCAGGATTCCTCTGTCGTTTCCGCCTCGTCCGCAGCGGGCTCAACGGCTTTCTTCCCTCTGGGGCTTTTCTTTTCCTTACCGCCGCGCTTTTCGACGATATCCTTGAGAAGCCCGGGAATCTGACCGTTAAGCGTCTGGTAGGATTCATCAATCCCTGGGAGTGTCTGTACCATTGACTCGATGTTCTCCAATTGGTCCTTATTCTGCAGCAGGTTGTACACGCTGACAGTTTCGCGGTCAGACAGGCTGCCTCCGATGATCCTGGTTTCCACCCTGCCCCATTCTACGCTCCTGGCCCCGATTCTGGTCAGACGCAGCAGATTGTTGTAAATAATGGATGCCATTTCCTTAGTCGGATCTTTAATCGTAACCACGCCTCTGAAAACCGTCTCTTTGGGAACTGTTAACACAGTCATCAGAGCCTGGCCGGTTTTCAGGTCTTTTTCCCCTACTGCATTCTGTGTGTAGTTTTCGACTGCAACAACTTTTTCAGTGGAAATAAACGACTCACCAAGAACGCGTGAAAGTATGTTGTATGAAACCTTCGCAGAACTCGTCTCGCCGGTACCGCCGAAAAGCAGGCATGACGGGCAGTTCAGGCACAAATCGTCCTTCAGGGCACATTCAGCATGAATTCCCAGACCTCTCTGCTTTTCCAGCACCAGCCTGCGCAGCTTGCCTTTGACCTTGCGCCAGGGAATGATGAAGCGATTCCCCAGTTCCTTGTAATGATGCGTCATGACTTCTTCAGGTTCATTGCAGCGGATGATGGCGTCGTCTAACAGCTTGATCTCCACCACAAGCTGTAGATAAACTCCTGTACCGAGCAGAGAGGGTTCTTTCAGCATTTCAACCATTGATCACCTCCTTGAGATTCGGATAGCGGGTAAATAAGAAAATCGATGAAATCAAAGCATTTTTTGCTTTTATGAATTCAGAAATGTTCAGATTACGTAGTTCCTGATAGCGGAGCAGTATTTGCTGCGCACCTTTTGAAAATTCAGTTAACGCCGCTTGTTCTTCTGCACCTATCTTATTCGCAAAATTTCGCATAAACCGTTCCATTGCATAATCAATCTCTCCACCTTGCATAATCGCATTCAATGCTGCGTTTACAGGTTTAGTGGTATTGTACTTAGTCATGTTCCTCGGATTCCAGAAATTCCCTCTTTCTTCAGGCTCTATACAATAATGCCCGATTCCTTTTTCTTTGTCCGCAAAAAAGGCCGCGTCCTTTAACAGATCTTTCATGTGATATTCACCTCCATGATTGAATTCAACAATCAATAAATTGCTTTTGATCAATGAGTCAACTATCCACATCAATTGCTGCCCATTAACTTTATCGCTCTCTCCGATTTTAGTCAGAGCAACTGTGGGACTTTTAGTGAGTAATGATTCTGCAAAAACATGATGGTTTTTTTCATGGTCGTTGCGATCTTGATATAGTATTTTTGCCAGCCACTTGATCGACAAGCCGCGATAATACAATGTTTCATAATTCTCACCTTTTGCGATAGTCTTGTCTCCGAATAGGCCGTTCTGTTCTTCAAAGCCGATGTGTGCATTGAATCCCATCACCAGAAGCAGAGAATAAAGGCTCAAGTGTCTGGCCCTTAATTCTTTTGGACTGACACCTGAAGGAACCCTCTCGGCCTGGAAAAGATAGCCTCTGATGCCTGACAAAGGGGCAACAGATTCCTTGTCTTCTTTGAATGAAGGTAATTTAAATCCATCCGGCAGAGGAAGAAACCCGATTGAGTTTTCTGAGAGTTTTTCCAGTGTGTATGGATTATCAAAAGCCGCTCTAAGCCGCTGGATCAGTCGATCGATTTCTCCATACACTTTCCAGAGATCGTGTGAACGGGATTCGATTCTGATGTAGATCTGATTCAGCTTCTCCGGAACATCGCTCCTCAGTTTCATTGTGTCATAGGCACAGAGCGTGCAGGTTGCCCGCGCCGAATTTGCATGCGCCTTGAGTTGCGAAAATCCCCAGGCCTTTCCAGCAGGAAATCGCTGTGACGCTTGAGTAGCAAACGATTGGGGGAAGCCGCAGGACTCGCAGATCCCTCTCTCAGGATTATGCTTTTCCTTATACTCTTTGTACTGAACAAATCTTTCTTGTGCAATCTTTTCAAAGTCGCATTCCTCTTCAAGATTGATCAGAGTTCCAAGCCCTGCCACAAGCTCCTTGTCTTTTTGATCAGGGAACAATTCGGATGCCATGAACTGCAACAGGTCAAACAACTCTGATGGCTTCCATTTTCCAGGTAATGTATCCAGATCATATTTTTCAGGTGCCTTCATGGGAATGATTTGCTTCAGACTGCACTGACTGAAGATTTCCCGAAGCATTTCTTTTAACGGATCGGTTGTCTTTCCGCCCATATCCAGCCATTTTTTCCTGGCAACAGGTATTCCCCTGGTGCCGCACAATCCTTTCAAAATGTCCAGCAGCGGGAATTCTTTTTTCAGGCCTGAAGTCAATTTCCCTGACAAGTCCAGCATTTCGATCAGCAGCTTCAAGAAGCACTGAGCTGATCTCTCATAATCAGACAAAATCTCCATCAGAAAATCCCGGTGTACTTTAAGATACAGGCCCGGATTTTTAGCTGATTCTCCTGCCAGCAAGGCAGACGCGAAGTTGGTGAAATTCGGTTTCTGCATGGCCAGAGAATTTTCAGTAAGCCTCGATTGAAATTCTTCAACAATTACAGTTTTCTCCGGTAATCCAAGCCCCTTGCCGCCGATCAGTATCATACCGTCAGGCAGAATGGTCAGAATGTCCCAGCCATGTTCTTTGTAATGTTCCCAGGCAGTGTCGAACAGCAGATAGTTCGCAGGGCCTTCAGGCCGGGAGATCCGCACTGTTGTCAGATCAAGACAAAGTTCGAACCAGCCCTTCATGCGCCGGATCAGTCTCTGGTCGATTTTATTAGCTGACGCCAGCCAGTCGGAAGCCCTGACGATGTTGGCATATCCCCCAAGACACGCAGGCCCGGTTTTCAGGGCCTCCTCAGGCAGATGGTGATGCAGGTGCGCATGATAAATCAGGTCGATTTCAATGTCCTTGAGGCCGAACATCTCGACAAAGCCATGTTCCCGAAGATGCCCTGTGATCTGCTCCTTAGTTTGCGTATGGGATACCCGTCCTTCTTTTTCTCCAACAAGCACCGCCTGATTTTTCCCGCTCATCTTACCGATGTCGTGAATCAGGCAGGTTATTTCCAGCAGTTCGCGTTCGCGCTCAGTCAAGCTCGGGATATATTTCAGGATCTTGGCTGAGATGTTCCAGACCGTAAAGGAATGCACCCAGAGCGGTTCGCCGTGTGCGCTTTTTCCCATGTATCCGAACTGCGGCTTGAGCACTGCCTTGACTTGATTCAGGTCAATCATCAGATCTCCCTTCGAAATAATACCGTTTGTTGGATGGATCGCAGGTGACCTCCAGTTCATTGTCATCCTGGCGTGTGATAACTCTTTCATATTCGTCCCGAAGCCGGCCTGCGATCAAGCCCCAGAAGGGTACCAGTTTATCCCTGATCAGTAAGTCTTCGATTAAATCGGAATCAGACGAATATCTTTTGAGCAATTCTTTCTTCCGGTCAAAGCTCAGTTTTCGCCAGTCATTAATGCAATTTTCCGGCTCGAACATGGAAAATACGGATTCAGTATAACTCGAAAGCCTTTTCAGGGTAAGATCATGTATCAGGAACGGATAGCTGTCCCCCCTGAACATCTCGCCGCACACATGCGTCATTCTGATGTCTTTCAAAACTTCCTTCAACAAGGTGTTTTCCAGTTCATCGCGTGTCATGACGGTTTTCCCACTGATGTAAGGATCAAGATTTTTGTTGGTCAGTACAATTACAGTGCCTGGCGAAAATCTGCCGACCCTGCCGATCCGCTGTATTGCGGAAGTCCAGTATGCGGCTTCAGTGATCAGGCTTTTGAAATCCATGTTGATTCCGACTTCAATGGAAGAAGTGCCGACCAGTATGGTTTTGTCATCCAGCGCATACCGGTCCTTTTCAAAACCGCTGTATTCCAAAATCTGGAATTGCGGGAATCTGTTTCTGATGACCGGTATCAAATGCCTGAGCCTGAAAACAGAATCCATAATGAAAGCCAGCGGTTTTGGCAGTATCGTGATGTACTGATCCAGAATGGAGAGTACTTGATTCAGGTTTGTGTACCGGCAATTGGCAAACTCCAGATCCAGCGGATAATTGAAGACTGTATCGGATTCTGTGCCGATGGAATCCGCAAAACCGATCTTTTCGCAGCCGTATTTTTGAAACAGATTATCAAGCTCTTCGTGCACAACAGGGGTAGCTGACAGCAGAACGACTTTGCCGATACCGCTTTCAAAAAGCCTCTCCAGCAGGCGGGGAAAATGCGACAGAGCAGTGTAGAGATGGAATTCATCGAACACCACTAAGCCACCGTTCAGAAATGAAGCAAGCCTTGCAGCCCCGCGATAAGCCTTAACATTGTACAGCAGATGAAGAACATCCGGAGTAGTAAGAAAAATGTTCCTTCTGGATGCGTTCCTGAACTTGTTGAACACCTCGTCCAGTAATTCACTGCGGTTGAGGCGTTGATCGACATCTGCATGTTTCAAGTATCTGACCATGGAATCAGTCGAATAATGAAAAATGGTCGGTGCATCGCCTTCAGGACTTCTGATTTCATCGGGCCAGACTGCTGCACCGGGATAATCAGTTCTGAGATCCCGCAATTGCTGATTCATCAGGAGTTTGGTGGGATAAGTAAGTACAACGGGACCATTCCAAGCTGTAAGGACTTTGCGGAAAATGTAACTTTTCCCGGCCCCGACCGGAGCTTCAACAAGAATGAATTTCGAAGGGGACGATTCAACAGCTTTCAAAGCCTGTGCCTGAAAGATTCTCCTGCGCTCCTGATCGTATTTGACCGACCTGCCTTCAATTTTCAGCACAGTTCCGCCTTTGTTTCATCTATAATACAAAACAATACAAGACATTCCAATATGGATTCTCTGCCTTCTCTTAATATAATGCAGATGCTCGATCAGCCCCTGCCGCTTTCAGTCTTCCCTGACATGCGCGATGAAATCATCTTTCACAGCAGCCTCCGGACCATACATATGCAATACCCATGCCAAAATCGCCAGAGGCCTGGTTGAGAGGAAAATTTGTATCAGTCGTGAAATTGTCTGAGGGATTGCTCAAAATCTGCCGATCAGGTTCTGCTGTTCCTGCTGCTCGCACGATACTTCCTGCCTCTGTTATTGAACACAACTATTCTACCAGAACAGACCCCTGAAATGCACTCCCTGACCATCGAATTCCAGGTTCAAGAAGATGAGCAGTGGCAACCCGTGTATCCGATTCAGAACACCTTCCCCGCCCATAGCTGCCGCAAAAATTCCTCAACCGGCAGCACTTCAACATTGTCAAATGTGTATCGGCGTTCCCCCAGATAAATCCCGATCAGCTTAGACACCTCAAGGTTCTGGTTGCCGGCCAGGCTCCGCAGCGGTTTGTCCCATCCTCTGTTCCACCGCTTTTGTATTACCCGCTTTTTTCCGCATTAATACAACTCCTTTGTATAATTGTATTACAAATGTACAACTCATTTGTATTTCCTTTAAGAGTTGCCGAGATTCTTTCGTAATTTTGTCCGGCTTGCTGCCGCGGTAATCGCATTAGTGCCGTAAGATTTCCCGGTGGTTGACGCTGCCAATCGGTACGCCGAAAAAAAGAGGGGGCGGCCTGATCCGTCCCCTGGTAAATTCTGTCGAAACACTATTGATTACGGTTAATTCGCCGCTTCTTCCCACTTGCTCGATTTCTTGATCACCTTTTCATTGCCGTCCAGATACACCAGAGTTGGCACGCTCATCACTTGGTAGCGCCGGGATTCTTCCAATCCCTCCTGGGTAAAAACATTCCACTCTTCAACCGGACATGTCGGCCTGGTCATCTGGCTTTTCAGCTGATAGCAGCTCGGGCAGTTGGTGCTGTAAAACAGCTTGATACGGCTGACACGACTTTCGCTTTCTCCAGTCAAATGTTCCACAGCTGCCGGAATCTCCTTCTCAATCAATGGCTCAGGAACCACGGGTGACGAAGCCGGCTCAGCCTTTTCAACAGCCTGCCTGCGGCCTGCACCTTCAATCATGGGTTTAATATCCTCTTCAAAGGTGCGCCTGTCAAAGAATTCCTCTTTTTTGCCGGCGTTCCAATTGGAAACCGGCCGGAAATACCCGACTATACGGCTGTAAACCTCGGTCTTTTCATGACACTGAGGGCACTCGAAATGCTCGCCCCTGATATATCCATGCGTCCGGCAGATACTGAAGGTCGGTGTAATGGAAAAATAAGGCAGATGCGTCTTTTCGGCGATTTTGCGCACAAGATTGGCGCACACTTCAGGGTCTTCGATTTCCTCTCCTAAGAAGGTGTGAAAAATCGTTCCACCAGTGTAAAGTTTCTGCAAATCGTCCTGGTGTTCCAGGGCTTCGAACAGCTCCATTTTAGTATCCACCGGCAACTGGGTGGAATTGGTCAGATAAGGAGCGTCCTTGCCCGAGAGCTGAATCTGTGGATATTTTTCGCGGTCCATCCTGGCGAAACGGTAGGAAGCGGATTCAGCAGGCGAGGCTTCCAGATTGTAAAGATTGCCGGTTTCCTCCTGGTACTCGCGGATGCGCTTTCTCATGTACTCCAGGGTTTTAGTCGCGAATTTCTTGCCTTCCGCTGTTTCAATGCCGTGACCCAGGAAGTTGATGCAGGCCTCATTCATGCCGCACAACCCGATTGTGGAGAAATGGTTGCGGAACGAGCCAAGATAAGTCCTGGTATAAGGCATCAGCCCGTTTTCCAGATTGGCAGCCACCAGACGGCGCTTGATCTCCAGAGAATCCCTGGACAGGTCCATGTAGTGACCGAGAAGAGTGAAAAACTGCTTCTGATTATGCGCTTCAAATGCCAGGCGATTGACATTGATGGTCACCACCCCGACCGAGCCGGTGTTGTCGCCAGGACCCCACATGGAACCAGGCCTGTTCTGCAGTTCCAGCTGATTGATGTTCAGCCTGCAGCACATGGCTCGAATCGACTTGGGATCCAGATCCGAACCGATGTAGTTCTGGAAATATGGAATGCCATATTTGGCAGTGACTTTGAACAGAAGCTTGGCGATCTCAGAATCCCATTCGAAGTTTTTGGTCAGATTGTATGTGGGGAGCGGGAAGGTGAATATCCGGCCACGGGCATCTCCCACTTCCAAAAGCTCAAGAAAAGCCTTGTTGATCATGTCCATTTCCCGCTGACAGTCTCCGTATGTGAAATCCATTTCTTTTCCGCCGACAATGGCCTTTTCGTCCTTCATGTCGACTGGTACGGTAAGATCAAAGGTCAGGTTGGAAAACGGAGTCTGAGAGCCCCAGCGCGATGGAATATTGAGCGAAAAAACCATGCGCTGCATGTTCTGCTTTACCTGCTCATAGGTCAGGCTGTCCACGCGGACAAAGGGGGCGAGCAGGGTATCGACACTGGAAAAAGCCTGGGCCCCGGCGAATTCCATCTGCATGCAGCCGATAAAGTTCACCATCTGGGAAATGACCACATCCATATGCCGCGCCGGCTTGGCATCCACTTTATTCGGAACATCTCCGAAGCCCTTGATCAGAAGATTCTTCAAGGACCACCCGGAACAGTAACCGACCACACCGCTGGAAAGGTCGTGAATGTGAATATACCCTTCTTTGTGCGCTTCAGCTAAAGCCGGGGTGTATATCTCAGAAAGCAGATAATTGGAAATCACTTTGCCTGAAATATGCAGCATCAGTCCGGAGAATGAAAAGTTGGAGTTGCTGTTTTCCCAAACCCTCCAGTCAGACTTTCCAATGTATTCGTGGATGGTCTTTTCCACATCTAAGGCTACGGACTTGATGGATCTCAGCTTCTGGTGCCTCTCGCGATAGAGGATAAAAGCCTTGGCGGTTTTAGCGTGCCCGTTTTCGATCAGCACCTTTTCTACCATATCCTGCACTTCTTCGACTGTAACCACGAAACGGTTCGGATAGCGGTCCTTGAGCTTCTCCGTCACCTGCACAGATAACTGCTGAGCAGTGTTGCGGTTGCGTCCGCCGACGGAAATGGCTGCCTTATAAATAGCGTTCGAGATCCGGTCCTGGTCGAAATCGACTATCTCGTTATTCCTCTTGGCAATCTTGAAATTTTCGCCCCAGTTCATGATTTCCTCCTGCTGATATTTTCATTTTTAATACTTTCGATTTCCCTGGCGAATTCCGCGACATCCTTGAATTGTTTGTAGACAGAAGCGAACCTGATGTATGCCACCTCATCCAGTTTTTTTAAAGACTGCATCACCATTTCACCAACCACCCTGCTTTCCACTTCCTTCTGCTGAAGCAGAGTTATCTCGTGCTCGATGCCATTGACGAGCGCATCTATGGATTCCGAAGAAACCGGCCTTTTCTCGCAGGCCCGCTCAATGCCCTTTCTGACCTTTTCCAGGCTGAACTCTTCGCGCCTGCCATCATTTTTTACCACGCTCTTCAGCACTTCCACACACTTTTCCCTGGTGGTGTATCTCCTGCCGCAGGAAAGGCATTCTCTGCGTCGCCTCAATTCCTGGTGATTGTTGAATTCCCTGGTTTCAATGACCTTGGAATCCACAAGATTGCAGTATGGGCACTTCACTGGTCACACTCCCTGTTCCATGAACCTTCAGACAGATGCTTATCCTGGAAAGAAACGCACGGGACGCTTCTGCAAGGTTCACTGTATTTAGCGTTTCCTTTGTTTTTTCCATTTCAGCTTACACTATATAGCCTATCGGAAGAACCGTGTCAAAACCGAACAATACCTCCCAACCATGTCTGTTTTGGATTGCCGGGTATACAAGTTCCCTGTCTGAAACAGACCATCAGGACATACAACTGTCTCAGCGCACCGGAAATCCGCACTGGTACCGGGCCGGGGTTTGATGTTATAATTCAGGGCATGACCCCGCAGCACAACAAACACAACAATCCGCATTTATTTTTCGCATCGCCCTCAATCCGGTCGGCACTCCATTCGATGCGTTTTTTTGTTCTCTGGCTTGTGCTGTTCATCCCCCGGACCGGCCAGACCTTTGAAAAACACCTTTTCGATTCAGATTCGCCCTTTCTCAATCAGAAAGACAATTTTGCAGCCGTGCATTTCGATTTTCTGGGGGTCACAACCATCGAAACCGCAGACAGAGTGTCGCTTTTCGTTGATATTTTCGCCTCAGCCGGAGAGCACCTGATCCTGGACCAGTACTCGCGTAGAATTCATGTCCTCTCCTCATCCGGACCGGCCTACTCCATCCCGATTTCCGCACCAGGAACTTTACGCAGCCTGTTCCAGGATGCTCACCGCAACATCTTCGTTATTTCCGGAGATTCGATCATTCAGATTGACCGTTTCGGCAATCTTCACAGCATGATAGGAAAAGGCCGCGGCCGCGACCCGGAGTTTTTTTTTGAGCCGTCATTCCTGTTCATCGATTCTGACGGGTACATCTATGTCAGCGACACAGGAAATGAAAGGGTGCAGATTTTCAATCCCAAGCGCGAACTGGTATACATCCTGGACAAGGGGGCAGCTGGTTTCACATCGCCGGCAGGCATTGGCGTCACTGGAGCCGGAGAAATCCTGGTCAGTGACATTTTTGAAGACCGGGTTCTCCTGTTTGACGAAAACGCCAGATTCAAGCGGAATTTCGGCACATCCGGAACAGCCCCCGGTTATTTTCATTACCCGGAAAAAATTCTAATGGATCCACTCGGACAGATCTATGTGCTGGACCGCTTCAATAACCGGGTCCAGAAATTCGACCGTTCCGGCAGATTAATCACAGTCATCATTCCGGGACCCGGAACAATGAAAAGCCTGCG
This sequence comes from Candidatus Wallbacteria bacterium, assembly GCA_028711905.1. Taxonomy (GTDB): domain Bacteria; phylum Muiribacteriota; class JAQTZZ01; order JAQTZZ01; family JAQTZZ01; genus JAQTRI01. Next base: position 10,285 of record JAQTRI010000024.1, read on the forward strand.
CTCGTTCGCAGTTGACAGTGCCGGTGAAATCTGGTTCATTGATGGTAGAACGCCGTGGATCCGCAGATTCGGCACTGACTACTTCCGCCGGGGGCGAGCGTGTTTTGCAGCCGGCGATCTGAATCCCGCTGCCAGGCTTTTCGATCTGGCCCTGGAATTGAAGCCGGAGAACCAGTATGCGGCATATTATCTGGCTTACTGCCATTTCGCGGACAAAGACTACAGCGGCGCTTACCGGATGCTGAAGCGCTCCCGCGACATCAACCCCGGAACCACCTGCGGCATGTTCGCGGCCCAGCAGATGATGGAACTGGAAAAATGGTACCGGGTCAAAGCGCTTGACTAAGGAGAAAAACGGCATGAATGAATTGAAATTTTCGATCTCCGAGGAAAAGAAAATCTTTGTCGCCGGCTTTTCAGGCGAAATCAACCCCGGAACTGAGGAAGTTTTCGGTAACCATCTAAGCCTTTTGTCGGATCAGGCCTGCGAAAAAAACAAGCACATCATCATTGATTTCCAGGGCCTCGAATACATCAACAGTACTGGTCTCGGAGTGATCGCCCAGTTTTACAAAAAATGCAGCGAAAAAAAAGTGCGTGTCATTATCTGCGGACTTTCCAGCATGTGTTCCAGGCTTTTTGAAATAACCAAACTGGATCACCTCTTCGAAATCCTGCCCTCTCTCAATGACGCCCGCTCAGCACTAAGCTGCTGAACACACGAATATATTCCTTTATCCGGCAATCGAACCCGTCCCGTAAACCCCAGGTGCAAAACTGCCGATAGCATTTATTGAGGCTGATTTTTTTCATGCTTTTGTAAAAGAATTGCCTCTGGGTTATAATGTGGCGGACAGGAGAACACCTTCGGTGAAACATGTTTTTTCAGGAGTCATGAATGGCGCAACCTACTAAAACCCGATTGATGCTGGGGGACGCCCTCAAAGCTGAAGGACTTATTGACGAGGAAAAGCTCGGGCAGGCCCTGACGATCCAAAAAAAGACCGGAAAACGCCTCGGCGTTGTACTGGTGGAAATGGGTGTGGTCCGAGAGGAAGATATCGTCCAGGCCCTGGCCAAACAATTGCGTCTTCCCTATCTGAATCTGAGTACATACCTGATCGATCCTACCATAGCACGGACCATTCCGGAGCATGTGGCCAGGCGTTATCAGCTCATTCCTATCAATAAAGTCGGCAATAAGCTGACAGTGGCCATGGCTGATCCGCTGAATATTTTAGCCATTGACGACATCCAGCTGATGACAGGGCTGGTGGTCCGGCCGGTTGTGGCCACCTCCAAAGACATCAACAATGCGTTGACCAACGCTTTCGGCGTTGAGGGTCAAATGGATGGTCTGATGGAAGACCTCCAGGACATCGGCAAAGAACTGACTGATGAAGCGAACCTGGACGAACTCGGCGATGAACTGGGCGAAAACGATGCCCCGATCATCAAGCTCGTCAATCTCGTCATCTCTCAGGCTGTTGAAATGGGAGCCAGTGACATCCATGTCGAACCCTACGAAAAAGACCTGCGCATCAGGTTCAGATATGACGGCGTGCTGCATAATAAGATGAATCCACCCAAGCGCGCCCAGTCAGCCATTATTTCCCGTATCAAGATCATGTCCTCGCTGGACATCGCGGAAAAGCGCCTGCCCCAGGACGGACGCATCAAGATCAAAGTCAATAACCGGCCGATCGACATCCGCGTTGCATCCTGCCCCATTGTACACGGCGAAAAAGTCGTCATGAGAATCCTGGACCAGAGTTCACTGAAGCTGAACATGGAAGACCTTGGCTTCGAACCCTCGTCTTTGAAGCGTTTTTTGCGCGTCATCGAGCAACCGAACGGGATCATCCTGGTCACAGGTCCTACAGGCTCTGGAAAATCAACCACCCTGTATTCGGCCCTCAACCGTCTGAATAAACCGGATGTCAACATTCTCACCTGCGAAGACCCCGTGGAATACCAGTTGCACGGAATAAATCAGGTGCACGCCAAACCGGATATCGGGTTAACCTTCGCTTCAGCCCTGCGTTCCTTCCTGCGCTTAGACCCGGATATCATCATGGTGGGTGAGATTCGCGACTTCGAAACCGCAGAAATGGCGGTTAAAGCCTCCCTGACAGGTCATCTCGTGCTCTCCACCCTGCACACCAACGATGCTCCTTCGAGCGTAGGTCGTCTGCTCAATATGGGAATCGAGCCATTTCTCCTGTCTACATCGCTTCTGCTGATTCAGGCCCAGCGCTTAGTGCGAACCATCTGCAAAGAATGCCGGGTGGAATACAAACCCAAGCCCGACCTGCTCAAAACCATCAACATGGGTCCTGAGATGCTGATCAAGCTGGAATGCCCTCATATCAATTTCAACAACATGGTGTTCTACAAAGGAAAAGGATGTGAAAAATGCAACAACGAAGGCTACAAAGGCCGTATCGGCGTTTATGAAGTCATGGTCATCAGCGACAAGCTCAAAAAGATGATCCTGGATCGGGAATCAACGGCTGAAATGCGCCGGGTTGCCCGTGATGAAGGCATGCTGACCTTGCGCGAGTCGGCTCTGCGCAAGGTGGTGCTGGGAACCACTACTATCGATGAAGTCGTCCGCGAGACCGCTGCTGAAGCATTAGAAGAGTAATCCTAAGGGGGAAAAATGTTTGTTCTCAATGATCTTTTGAACTTAGTTATCGATAACGATGCCTCGGATCTCCATCTGACAGTGGGTTCGTCCCCGGTCATCCGCGTTGACGGAGACCTGATCACAACCGATCTCGATGTGCTGACCCCGATGGATACCCGCAGCCTGATTTACAGCATGTTGACATCTGAGCAGCAGAAGGATTTCGAAGAAAATCTCGAACTCGACCTATCCTATTCTGTTCACGGATTCGGTCGTTTCCGCGTCAATGTATACAAGCAAAGGGGCTGTATCGGCGCCGCCTTCCGCGTCATCCCCTCCAAAATTCCTTCGATCAACGAACTGAACCTGCCGGCCAAGGTAGAAGAACTTGCGCGCCTGCCCAAGGGTCTCGTGCTCGTGACCGGCCCAACCGGCAGCGGCAAATCAACGACACTGGCTTCGATCATAGATATCATCAACACTGAAAAGCGTTGCCACATAGTTACTATCGAAGACCCGATCGAATACCTGCACTATCACAAAAAATCCGTTATCAACCAGCGCGAGCTCGGGGTTGACACCTATTCGTTCGGTGAAGCTCTCCGCCATGTTCTGCGCCAGGACCCGGATGTCATCCTTGTTGGAGAAATGCGCGATCTGGAAACAGTGGAATCCGCACTTGTGCTTGCTGAAACCGGTCATCTCGTACTTGCAACCCTGCATACAACAGACTGTCCGCAGACTATCAACCGTATTGTGGACATCTTCCCCTCGCATCAGCAGCAGCAGGTGCGCACCCAGCTCTCTTTCGTGATCCAGGCAGTAGTGTCTCAGCAGCTCCTTCCCTTAGCCAGCGGCAAAGGCCGTATTCCTGCGACAGAGCTTCTGCTCACCACTTCGGCCGTGCAGAACCTGATCCGTGAATCCAAGGTCCATCAGCTATACACAGTCATGCAGACCAGCCAGAACATGGGCATGAGAACATTCGAGCAATCGCTTGTGGAATTGTACACCCGCGGCTCAGTCACTCTTGAAGCCGCTGTTTCCCGGACAATCTATCCGGACGAACTGAAGCGGATGCTGAAACAGGTTCAATAAACCGAAGTGAGGTCGAGGTATGGGTAAATTCGCTTACAAGGCCCGTTCGCGTGACGGCAAGACCATCAGCGGAGAAATGGAGGCCGATTCCAAGGATCTGGTTGTTACCAGGCTCCGTGAAAAAGGATTCTTTGTCACACAATGCAAAGAAAAGACAAAGGAAATCACCCTTTTTCAGCGCAAGGTCAAATCATACGAAGTGGCCGTATTCGCACGCCAGTTCGCCACCATGATCGGCGCAGGCGTGCCTCTGGTCAAATGCCTCGGCATTCTTCACGAGCAGACGGAAAACCCGAGATTCCGCCAGGTGCTGGCCCGCATCAGGTCCGATGTCGAGGGCGGCGCCACCTTTTCCAAGGCTCTGGAAAGATGCCCGGAGATTTTTTCCGAACTGTTCGTTGACTTAGTCAGAGCCGGTGAAGCCGGCGGTATCCTTGACGAGATCCTCAACCGCCTCGCCAATTATCTCGAATCTTCAGAGCAGCTCAAGTCCAAGGTCAAGGGCGCTCTCACCTATCCGATCGTGGTCGCCACTATTGCCGTAGGCGTTGTGTTCTTCCTGCTGACCTTTGTGCTGCCCAACTTCAAGAACATCTTCCAGGGCATGGGTGATGCTGCATTACCACTGCCCACTCGTGTTCTTCTGGGAGTCAGCGACTTTTTAAGCGCTTATTTTGTATTCATCCTTATGGGTCTGGCAGCTATGGCCTATGGTCTTAAACGCTTTTTCTGCACCAAGCAGGGCCGAAGAATCTGGGATACCAACCTGCTGCGCATGCCTGTCATCGGCATCCTGATGCGCAAGGTGGCCATCGCCAAGTTTACGCGCACACTGGGAACCCTGGTGTCCTCAGGCGTGCCTATTCTGCAAGCACTGGAAGTCACGGCTGCCACTGCCGGAAATGTCGTGATCTCCGATGCCATCCACAAAACCAGGGTCAGTATCCGGGAAGGTGAAAGCATAGCTGAACCGCTCAAGGCCAGCACCGTGTTCCCTCCCATGGTCGTGCAGATGATCGCGGTCGGCGAGGAAACCGGTGAACTGGACGGTATGCTGATCAAGATCGCTGAATTCTATGAACAGGAAGTCGACACAGCCATCAAGGGCCTGACCTCGATCATCGAGCCTGTCATCATTGTGTTCATGGGCGTAGTGGTCGGTGGCATAGTTATGGCCATCTTCCTGCCGATGCTTGAAATCATTAACCAGGCATCATAGCCAACCATCAATTTACCACCAAAAGAGGACGCGTCCGCGTCCTCTTTTTTTGTTTGCAGTTGATGATTGTAAGTAGCCTGTTCGGTGTTTCATCGTGTTTTGCATCCGTTCTTTCTTTCCGGCCGCCAACAACTTCCAGCACAGAGGCATGGGCTTGACATCTCTGATGTTTCGCTGTACTATTGGTGTAGTACAGCGAAACACCGTGAGGGCCGATATGAACCTGAATGTGAATTTCAACGACAAGCTACCGATTTATCAGCAGATCATCAACCAGATCATTTTTCGTATTGTCAGCGGAGAACTCGCACCAGGTGATGAAATTTCTTCAGTGCGCAAGCTGGCTGAATCCCTGGTCATTAATCCCAACACCATCAGCAAGGCCTATTATCAGCTGGAAATGATGGGCCTGGCCGAAAAACGCCGCGGAATGGGCACTTATGTAACAACGAGCGCGGTTGAGATCGCCAGAGGGCTTGGTACGGATATTATTCTCAGCAGCATTGATTCTTTACTGCAGGAGAGTTCTACTCTGCGCATACCTTTAGACGACTTGGTGTTACTGATCCGCAAGAGAGCCAGCAAGCTGAAAGGAGGCTTACATGATTAGACCGGCAATCAAAATCTCGGGACTATCCAAGTGCTTCAGTGGTAAAACCGTACTTACGAACATTGATTTCACAGTCAAAACCGGGTCGGTCATGGGTATACTCGGCAGAAACGGCTCAGGTAAAACCACCTTGATCAAAATCATCATGGGACTCCTGGAAAAAGACTGCGGTGAAGTAACGGTCCTGGGTCTGACCCCGGTTCAAGACCATGTGGAACTGATGAATAGAATCGGTTATGTATCAGAAAGCCGCGACCTGTATGACTGGATGACTGTCGGAGAAATCGTCTCTTTTTGCGGAAACATCTATAGGTGCTGGGACAACACCCTGGCCGAGGAACAGCGTAAAAGATTCGGCCTGCCCGAAAGAACGCTGGTGTCCGAACTGTCATTTGGTCAGCGTACTATGCTCTGCCTGCTTTTAGCCGTCTGCCATATGCCGGAGGTGCTGATTCTGGACGACCCGTCCGCAGGACTCGACATACCTTCTCGCAGCGAAATCCTGTCCTCGATCATCAGGCAGGCCGCTGAAACCGGAACCACGGTTCTGTTTTCGTCCCATATCATAGGCGAGGTGGAGCGCGTGTGCGATCATGTGGCGATTCTGACAGACTGCACATTCAGTGAAAGCGACAGCCTGGAGAATCTGCTTGAGAAGTTTATCACAATGCGCATCGGACATGTTGAAGGCTTGCTCCCGCAGGAGCTGCACCTGATCGGAAATTGCGGATCGGACAAACTCTGTGTGGTGGCAAAAGATCAGGAAAATCAGATTGAGATCCGCGGAAGAATCATTGAGCGCAGGAGTTCAAGCCTCGAAGAAATCTACCTGGCCAGGCTTGGTTGAGGGGGGAGCCATGAGACAATGTGTGCGAGAATTCGTCATGAGCAAAGGCTTCAAAGGCACGAGCTTTCTCTTTGTCGGTATCTTAGCCGGGATCTTCACCGAACTCATGATCCTGAGGCCTGACCGGGTCGATCACTATAAGGGCTTGGGGCTACAGGCCATCATCTACATTATCGCCTGCACCTATACCCTGCTCTGCGGCTGCTTAGCCGGTCTGTCCTTCAGAGACAGCGAATTTATTCATACCCTGTCCAGAAGCAACGGAATCGTAATCCGTAACTTTATTGTTTTCATGGCCCTGTTGTCCCTGCTGGCAGCAGCCGGATCCAACCTGGCACTCTCCCCCCTGACCCGGGTGTTCGAAATGTCTGACAAGGCGTCCGCAAAACTGGAGTCATTCGTGAAGTATATCAGGACTTACAACACTTCAGGGTTAAACGCCCTATCGGATGCCGAATTGGACGACCTGCTGCAAAATGCGCTGATTGACCGGAATATGCTTGATGAAGCCAGGTATTCTGATCTGAAACTGCAAGACAACAATGAACTGCGCCGGAAGTTCGCGCAAAAAACGAATTCGTACCACCAGTTCAGCAAGTTATTCAACGGCAGGCTGGACCGCACTTACCTTTTCCTGCTCAGGCCGCAATGGGGTCTGCTGATATCCTTTCTGTACACAGTCATGTACTGCTTTGTAGCCGGGCTGTTGGGCATGCTGATCGCTTTGTGCTCGGATACGGTCGCCGGCATCGCCATTCTGTTTACCTTCGGGCTCGTCACTGTGTGGACATATGTCAATACCGGTATCCATGAATGCAGCGTAGCCGGGACCTGGTTAGGTGACTCTTCCTGGTTCCAGAATCATGTTTACACATCCGATGACCTGTCCTGGGACCGCTATCTGCCACTTACCACGGTACGGCTGGAATTCATCCTTTTTTTTCTCGGTACCAGCATAATACTCTTGGCGCTCGTGGACTTTCTTCTGCTGAAAAGAAGGCACGGATCAGTCAGCAGCATGCTGCCCCTGTCCTCGTTCGACAGGATGCTGAAAAGACCCCTGGTCGCGGGGATGATTTGTCCTTCAAGCCTTTCCGGCCTGTTTCTGGTACGCATGACCGGAGTGCTCCATGTAGTATTAGTGGTTCTATATCTATCCCTGCTCTGGCTGTTCCTCAACCCGGCCTTTGACACCGGGCCGTTTCTTTCCTACTCCAGGCGGGTCCAGCTGATAGTGACCTTCTTCACAGCAATGCTTGTGGTCTACTTCCAGACTGTTCAGTTTTGTGAGAAAAATCGCTTTGCCTCAGACTCGATCGAGCTTTCGGAATTTACCCGCACCCTTCCGATCAATAATTTTCGCTTCCTGATGACAGTCATTGGCCTGTCCATTGTGTCAGCTGC
>JAQTRI010000355.1 GCA_028711905.1 Candidatus Wallbacteria bacterium
GATCGCCGCCGGAACGCTGATTGCCTCAGTTCTGGCCTGCGTGCCTGCTCTGCATATTTACAATGTAGCCAGCATTGTCGTTATTTTCATCGCAACCATCACTGAAGCCCTGCCATTTATCAGGGAGAACCCGATGTTTCTCATGTCTTTCATGCTGTCTCTTGTCACAGGCTACGCCATCATCAACTCCATCCCCAGCATTTTCCTCGGCGCTCCGGACGAAGCATCAGCCTTCATGGTACTGCCCGGACAGAAATATCTGATGCTGGGCAAGGGTTACGATGCTGTGGTGATCTCAGCCATAGGCGGCTTGTGCGGAGCGGCTTTTCTGCTTTTTATGGTGCCTCTCGCTCCCATGGTTCTGCCGGTTATTCAACGCCTTTTCGCGCCCCATATGGGCTGGGTGCTGGCTTTGATCTTAGCCTACATGATACTCTCCGAGTTCCCGAAAGGCGGAGATGTCATCGCCGGTCCATGGATCAGGCTGTTCGATGCCTGGAAAAGTGTAGGAGCCGGGCTGTTGTGCATGTTCCTCTCTGGCGTGCTGGGCATGATTCTGGTTTACCGTCCGATCGTTCCTGTGGAAATGTCTTTTCAGAACCTGCTGCCCGCATTCGTGGGCCTGTTCGCCATTCCATGGGTGCTGCAGAACATTCTGTCAGTCACCCCGATTCCGCAGCAGCACATCAGCGAAAGCTTAGATCTTGACGCAGACCTGATATCAAGGGCTACCGGAGCAGGCGCACTCGGCGGGGGATTTGCCGCTCTTTTCCCCATTGTCACTGGAGGCATCGGCGGCCTGCTGGCAGGCCATGCCACTGCTCAGCGCGATGAGCGGATCTTTATCATGTCTCAAGGTGTGTCAAAATTCGTTTACTATGTGGGCGCGTTCTTTCTTTTCTTTGTGCCCTCGGTCAATTTGACCAGGGGTGGTATGGCATGGATGCTTTCCACTGTCTTCACGCCCAGGACCCATTATGAGTATTACATTGCCATTGGCGCAATCCTGATTTCATCAGCCTTTTCTTTTGTGCTGGTTCTTTCCCTCTCGCGCTTAGTCATCAAGCTGATCACCCGTGTTCCTTACCAGCGCGTATCCATGGCCACCCTGTTTTTCCTCATACTGCTGATTTTCATATTCACCGGAGCCCCAGGACTGCTCGTAGGCTTCGCCGCCACAGGCATAGGCCTGATTCCAGTGGTTTTTCACTCCAGAAGGAGCAACTGCATGGGCGTGCTTCTGATTCCAATTACACTCAACATGCTTGGCTGCGGTCCTGCAGTGGCCGGCTGGATGGGCTTGATATGAAAGGGCTGACACATTTTGTTTCAGGAGTGGCTCTGGCCACTTTCTCATCGCAGGCCGTACAGCTGGCTGAGAACGAGAGCTCCCTGATCCTGGTGATCGGCGGTATTTTTGGCATCCTGCCCGACACATTAGACTTCAAGGTGGCCCGTTTTTTCTCCAATGAGGATTACATTGTGACCCCCAGCCCGCAAAACACCAACCTTCAGGAGATCGCAGACACAATAGCTCTGGCTATTGACCGGTCTTTTGAAGAAAAGAAAAAACTCCAGGTCAAGCTCAATACCATCAAACTCGGCGCTGATCTCTGGCGCCAGTATTCCGTCAGATTTGAAGACAGCGAGGTGGTGGTTAAGCTCGGCCCGGTTGTCAATACCTCTCAGGTTCCGCTCGGTGCCTTTGACCACGACACTGCTCCTACCGCCAGCGCAGGAATCAAATGCAGAGTGCTGCACACCTACGACAGTGACACCCGCGTCGATATTTTTTCCGGTCCGACATTCGCTTTCCGCAGAATCAACGATGAGATGGTGGAAGCTGAGTTTCTCCCCTGGCACCGCAGCTGGAGCCACAGCCTCGTGCTGGGAGCCATTTTCGGCCTGATCGGCGGAACAGTCTATGGCCTTCTCACATCCTATCCCGGGCACTGGAACACTGCTCTGCTTTACGCCATGGTGATTTTCGGCGGTTTCTCAATCCACATTCTCGAAGACCAGCTCGGCTTCATGGGTTCCAACCTGTACTGGCCAATCACCCGCAACCGTCATCAGGGATTGAAGTGGATGCGCTCAGGCGATGCCTGGCCCAATTTCATCACAGTCTGGCTGGCCCTGATCGCCATTATTTTCAACATCAACCGTTTTTCCAATGAACGGGTTTTTCATTCTTCTTTTGTCGAATATCTTGGATACGCCTTTTTCCTGCCCCTGACCTTTATCATCTTTGTGGGCTTTTTCACCAGCAGAATGATGAGGCCGGCAGTTGTAAACGCGGCCGGGGAAAGGCTCAAGGAAGTCACGGTCGAAAACGAAGAGGAGGAGTCCTGATGGACGAAATCATTCATTCCCTGCGCAAGTGGGAGAAAAGACTGACCGATATACGGAGCTATCTTTGAAGGCCATAACCTGAAAGCAGAAACCCAGGTCTTAGAGCAGGAAACCGAAAGGCCCGACTTCTGGACCAGGCCCGATCACGCCCAGCAGGTGATCAAATCCCTTAAAGCCAAAAAGGAAATTCTGACTGAAGAATGCCAGGTGCTTGGACTCTACGAAGATCTCCTGGCAATGATTGATCTATACAAGGAAAGCCCGGACCAGTCGTTAGCCGTCGAAGGCTCTGAGATGTTCAAAAAATTCACCACCCTGCTGGAGGACTTTGAGCTCAAACTGCTGCTGGACGACAAGTATGATTTCAGCAACGCCTATTTTTCGATACACCCGGGGGCAGGCGGCACTGAGTCTCAGGACTGGGCTCAGATGCTCTTTCGCATGTATACCCGCTGGTTCGAACGCAACAATTTCCAGTATGAGCTCATTGACATCCTGCCCGGTGAAATAGCTGGACTGAAAAGCGTCACCCTGCTCGTGAAAGGGCCTTATTCCTACGGCTTTCTCAAATGCGAGAAAGGTGTTCACCGCTTAGTCCGCATCTCTCCTTTTGATTCCAATGCCCGCAGGCACACCTCTTTCTGCTCAGTGGATGTCTTCCCTGAGGTCGATGATGAGGTGTCGGTCGATATCCGTCCTGAGGACCTGCGCGTTGACACTTATCGCTCCAGCGGAGCCGGTGGCCAGCATGTCAATAAAACCGACTCTGCTGTGCGCATCACTCATCTGCCGACCAACACGGTTGTGCAGTGCCAGACTGAACGCTCGCAGATTTCCAACCGCAACAGCGCCATGAAAATGCTGCACGCCAAGCTCTACGAACTGGAACGCCAGAGAATGGAAGATGAAATGTCCGGCATCAAGGGTGACAAAAAGGAGATCAGCTGGGGCAGCCAGATCAGATCGTATGTTTTTCAGCCCTATACCATGGTCAAGGATCACCGCACCAGTCACGAGGTCGGCAATATTCAACGCGTCATGGACGGCGACATCCAGGAGTTTGTCAAGGAATATCTGCTTTTCTCAAAGGGAAAGCGCGGGTAGACCCACGGTCACCGGTTATCATTTCATTTGAGTTTGGCCAATTTTCAAAGTATGCCTTGAAACCCTTGTGGGGTGGCCAGGTGTATCATTTCGTCTCCTTCACAAGTTCAGTCGATGAAATGCAACACCTGCCCAGGACCCGCCACAAATCAAGGTTTTTGCAGAACATCTGGCTGGACATCACAAAAATTTGCCAAACTCAAGATTATATTTGACAAACCGCGAAAAACCTTTATAATATAACTGCCGAAAAGGCCGAGATGGCGGAACAGGTAGACGCACCGGACTTAAAATCCGGTGGGTTAACGCCCGTGCCGGTTCGATTCCGGCTCTCGGCACCAGCTCAGTGACGCGGAGTGGAGCAGTCCGGTAGCTCGTCGGGCTCATAACCCGAAGGTCGCAGGTTCAAATCCTGCCTCCGCAACCAGCAAACCCCGGTAGGGGCACATTAAATGTGCCCCTACATTTTTATGGCGATGTAGCTCAACTGGTTAGAGCATTCGGTTCATACCCGAAAGGTTACTGGTTCGATTCCAGTCATCGCTACCAGACAGAAAAAACCCTTGAAAAAGGGTTTTTTTATTAAAGACTGCTGTGTGATCAGATCGCCTGATGTATCTCGCGTTTTTTTAAGTTTTTGAACCCTGATGCCAGGGAAGTGAAAAATCTGCTGATGCGCCGGAAGACGGATTTTTTCCTGTGGCTGCAGGTAATCTCACAGGCTGTATCAGATGCCCTGCAGACGCCTGTAGTCAGCATCCTCAACAATCTGTCCTGTTCGGCAAGTTCCTGCCTGAGCCCCGAAAGCTCGTCCTTG
>JAQTRI010000356.1 GCA_028711905.1 Candidatus Wallbacteria bacterium
TGGCCAATTATGGCGCTAACACAGTGTCCCGCGTTGATCTGTCCTCTTATCAGGTGACCGGCAGCTTGGATACAGGCAACGGACCTGTGGCTGTCTCAAAAATCAACGGCAAACTCTATATTCTCTCCCAGCTGTCGCAGAATCTTGAGGTTTATGCCGCGAATGACGAGTCTCTGGTGACGGTTATCCCGGTAGGCCTGGAGGCTTGTGCCATGGTTAAAACCTCAAGCCAGCTGGTGGTTGTGAATTCCGGGAGTGACAAGCTGATCGCGGTCAACCTCAGTGACGATTCTCTCGGCGGGACCAAGACATATGAAGGAACGCCGGTGGCCATAGTCATGGCTGAATCCAGCCTGTACCTGGCATCGCGTGACAGCGGTTATCTCTACGAAGTTTCGCCTGTTCCACTTACCCTCGTTGACAGTGTCAGCCTGGGAAGCGGCATCGAAAACATAGCCTATGAACCGTCGGCAGGCATTGTCATGGTTGCTTCGACTTCACAGCGCAAGATCTATCTTGTTAATGCCAAGTGATGCTGCTGCAGGCTGAAAAGCTTTCAAAAAAATACGGGAGCAGGGAGGTCATCAGGGATGCCTCCCTCTCTTTTTCTGCCGGTGAAATAGTTGTGCTCAAAGGTCGCTCCGGGTCAGGGAAAAGCACTCTTCTCCATTTGCTTTCTTTGCTGGAACGACCTGATTTCGGGCAGATTCTCCTGAACGGTAAATCAGTGCCTTCCGGACATGCCGGGAGAGAGAAAATCCGCAGAAATATGTTCGGCTTTTTGTTTCAGGACACTTTTCTTTTTGAAGACTCTAACGCTTATGATAATGTTTTTCTGCCACTGGCTCTGACCGGGAAGCCGCGGTACGGATGGAAAAAAGAGGCGTTTGTGCTTCTTGAAAGCGTTGGCATAACCGGAGCGGCATTGGAACTGCCTGTAAGACTTCTTTCCGGCGGCGAACGCTCCAGAATTGCTTTTATCAGAGCGATTATTCACAAACCCCACCTGTGTTTCTGCGATGAACCGACAGGCAATCTCGATGCGGTCAGTGCTGGAGAAGTGGTATCTCTTATCCCCAGATTTTCCAATTCCGGAACGGCATTTGTGATTGTTACGCACGGAGATTATTTTGATTCGATTGCGACCGGAACACTGCTGCTGGAAAATGGCAAACTGATCTGCAGGGGCGAATAATCGTTCGTCTCCGCTTCTAATCTTAACTGTAATATTTAGGTCACCGGTCCCAATTTCTGAAAAAAACCTTTGACAACGGGCCTTCTCCCTTACTACAATTTGAACACTTGCGAAAAGACAAGGAAAGCGAGGTGATTTTGTGCCTACGATCAATCAACTGATCAAGCATGGAAGAAAAAGAGTGACCGGGAAGTCCAAAGCCCCGGCCCTGACTGAGTGCCCCCAGAGACGGGGTGTGTGCATTAAGGTTTCCACCACCACACCGAAAAAGCCGAACTCAGCTTTGAGGAAAATTGCCAGGGTCAGGCTGACCAACGGTTTTGAGGTTACCTGTTACATCCCGGGTGTTGGACACAACCTGCAGGAAAACTCCATTGTGCTGATCCGCGGCGGCAGGGTCAAGGACCTTCCCGGTGTGAGATATCACATAATCCGTGGAACATTGGACTGTGCGGGAGTTACGGACCGCATGAAAAGCCGTTCGAAATACGGTGCTAAGAGACCGAAACAAGCCAAAAAGGCGGCATAGGAGGATCGATGCCCCGCAGAAAAATCAACATTAAGCGCGAAATGCCGTTGGATCGCGTGTACCATGCCCCGCTTGTTGGTAAATTTATCAATTGCGTGATGTGGCAAGGGAAGAAAGCCACGGCTGAGTTGATCGTATATGGTGCAATTGACTATACGGTTGACAAAACCAAGGAAAAAGAAGATCCGCTTCAGATTTTCAACAAGGCTATGGCTAATGTCATGCCTTCACTGGAAGTCAAATCGCGGCGCATTGGTGGCGCAAACTATCAGGTCCCGCTTGAAGTGCCGGAATACAGGCGCATCAGGCTGGCAATCCGCTGGATGATCACCGCTGCCAGAGCACGAAAAGGCAAATGTATGGCTGAGAAACTTGGCCAGGAACTTCTCGATGCCGCCAAAGGCGAAGGCGCAGCCTTTAAGAAAAAAGAAGATACGCACCGCATGGCCGAAGCCAACAAGGCTTTTGCGCATTTCAGGTATTAAGTCTGCGGATGAAGGAAAACTGACATGGAACGGGATTTCCCGGTAGAAAAGATCAGAAACATAGGGATTATGGCTCACATCGATGCCGGCAAGACGACAACGACTGAGCGCATTCTCTATTATTCCGGTAAGATCTACCGCATTGGTGAGGTCGATGATGGCACTGCCACTATGGACTGGATGGTTCAGGAGCAGGAAAGAGGTATTACTATTACATCAGCAGCCACGACCTGCCATTGGAAAGATTGTCGTATTAATATCATTGACACACCCGGACATGTTGACTTTACCGCTGAGGTGGAAAGGTCTTTGAGAGTGCTGGACGGGGCTATCGGAATTTTCTGCGGTGTCGCCGGGGTCCAGCCCCAGTCTGAAACAGTATGGCGTCAGGCCGACAAGTACCGGGTTCCAAGGATTGCCTTTATCAACAAAATGGATCGCACTGGTGCTGATTTTCTCAAGGCAGTTGATACCATGCGCACGCGCTTAGCCGCCCGTCCCCTGATTGTTCAGCTTCCCTGTTTTGAAGACGAGCAGTTCACCGGAGTCGTGGATTTGCTGACAGGCAAGTTCCTGACTTTTTCCGAAGGTGATGAAGGCTCATCGGTCACAGAAGAAGCGGTTCCTGAACACATGAAAGGGGAAGTGAGGAAATACAGAGAGCAGCTCATTGAAAAGGTTGCCGAAGAAGTCGAGACCCTTATGGAATCGTATCTTTCCGGCAAAGAACCAAGCCTCGACCAGCTGAAATCCGGGATCCGTGAAGCCACTATCGCTATGAAGCTGGTGCCTGTTCTGGCCGGCGCTTCACTTCGCAACAAAGGTGTGCAGCCTCTGATCGATGCTGTGATCGATTTTCTGCCTTCTCCTGCAGACATAGCTGTGGTCGAAGGTATCGATCCGAAAACTGAAACCAAAGAATTGCGCAAGCTCGATGATTCCGAGGAATTCAGCGCGTATGTGTTTAAAGTGGTGACTGACCCGTTTTTTGGCAAGCTTCTTTTCTCACGGATTTATTCCGGTTCGGTTAAAGTCGGAGCTATGGTGTACGATACTCAGACCCGCAAGAAGGAACGCATTACCAAGATCATGCAGATCCACGCCAATACTCGGATGGAACTGCCTGAGGCTCATTCCGGCGAAATAGTCGGACTGGTAGGACCGAAACTGGCTAAAACCGGGCATACTCTCTGTACCGAAGCCCACAAAATCGCATATGGATCGATTAATTTTCCCGAACCGGTGATTTCCATAGCCATTGAAGCGCGAAACCAGGCGGAACAACAAAAACTGGAAGAAGCTTTGCAGAAGATCAGCGATGAGGATCCTACCTTTAAAAAATGTGTCGACCCGGAAAGCGGCCAGACTCTGATCAGCGGCATGGGTGAGCTGCACCTGGAGATAATTGTCGACAGGCTGCTCAGGGAACACAAAATCAAGGGTAATGTAGGTAAGCCCCAGGTTTCCTATAAGGAAGCCGTTATGGAACAAATGTCCGGCCAGGGACGGGTTGAAAAGGAAATGGGAAGCAAGAGACTTTTTGCCGGTGTGACTGTCGAGATTTTTCCAACCGGTCGCGGCGGGGGATTCGAATTTCATTCCCGTATCAGGAACTCGAATCTTCCGGATGATTTTATCAATGCCATTGAGGAAGGTTGTCGGGACGCTCTGATGGTGGGCAACCTTGCCGGATTCACTGTTATTGATACCGGGGTCAACCTGACCGGGGTTGAATACAGCGAAACCGATTCCAATGAAATCTCATTTAAAATGGCTGCGTCTCAAGCTGTGAATACAGCTCTTCAGTCGGCCCGGGTTTCTCTTTTCGAACCGGTAATGCTTTTAGAGATCGTCACTCCGGAGAACTACCTTGGAGAAGTGATAAATGATCTCAATTCAAGGC
Source organism: Candidatus Wallbacteria bacterium (assembly GCA_028711905.1). Classification (GTDB taxonomy): domain Bacteria; phylum Muiribacteriota; class JAQTZZ01; order JAQTZZ01; family JAQTZZ01; genus JAQTRI01. The sequence goes on from JAQTRI010000356.1 coordinate 4,113, forward strand.
GAGGTCGGGTTGAGAAGCTGGAAAAAAAGGACTGTTTCGGCATAATTTCAGCATCCGCTCCTTTGTCGGAGCTTTTTGGATATGCGACAGGACTGCGTTCACGCACACAAGGGCGTGCCACTCATACCATGCAGTTCGGTTATTACAATG
>JAQTRI010000357.1 GCA_028711905.1 Candidatus Wallbacteria bacterium
GGCAGGCTGGCTCTGATGGGAGCAGGCATGCTGGTCGAAGCGCTGGATCTTCTGGAACAGGGGACTGCCCGCTATACCGAACAGGACGAGAACAGAGCCACCTGTACTAAACTGCTGACTAAAGAAGACGGGAAAGTTGATTTTTCCAGGTCGGCCTGTGAAATCAACAATCTGATCCGGGCTATGACGCCTTGGCCTGGATGCTTTACAGAGTTTCGGGGGAGTTTCCTGAAAATCACAGCTGCCCGTGTTCATTCTGAGTCTTTGGTGCCACACCCGCCCGGCTTCGTGTTTAAGGCAGATAAAGAACACTTACTGGTGGCCTGCGGCACAGGAAGCATCGAGATTCTCAGGCTGCAGATGTGCAACAAAAAGGAGTGTGACGCCTGTGCCTTTGTTTGCGGATATCGGATGGAAGGAGAAACACTGGGATGACTGCAAAAGTGAACAGGTGGCTTTTTCCGCTCAAGCTTTTTTTAGGCCGGATGGCCGGGCTTGATTCATCGGTGATCCAGGGCCGTTTTATTGAAAGCAACAACAGGTCTGTGCTGCATCGATTCAGCAGAGCTTTTGACCGGTCACGCGTTCTGGTGCTCCTGCCACACTGCCTGCAGTTTTCAGAGTGCGGGCACCGCATTGTTTTCCGGCAGGATAATTGCGTGCGCTGCGGACGATGCAGTGTTGGAGAAGTGCTGCGCCTGCGCGATGAGTATGGCTTTATGCTGGCTGTCGCCACAGGAGGGACATTCGCCCGCAAGGTCATTATCGAGGCTGATCCGGATTTCATCATTGCTGTGGCCTGCGAACAGGATCTGAGCCTTGGAATTTATGAAGTGGCCGACCTGCCGGTTTACGGTATTCTCAATCAGCGGCCCCAGGGGCCTTGTGTTAACACTGATCTGTCTGTTGAGCACTTAGAACGGGCGCTTAAACATTTTACAGCCGCACCTGAAGTGCTGCCTTCATCTATTCGTGGAACCTGATTCTCAGATGCACCCGGCTGGTTTTTACGATTCCCAGAAGAATTTCCCGGAATCTGTCGGCGTCATGGTGTGCCACTAAATAAATGGACTTGTAAGAGGCCTTTCCGGTCCCGCCTGAACGGATTCCCGGGAAGGCGGACAGCGGGGGGATGCCACTGATTTTGTCCAGGTTTTCCATGGATTTCTTCAAGCCGGGAAGCCATTTCTGTTCCTGTTCTGGGGTGGAGAAAGCAGTATTGATCTCGCACAGAAGACCGAATGGCGGATAACCGAAGGCCTCTCTCAGTTTCAACTCCTGGTTGTAAAATTCCAGGGGAAGGGCATCGAATCTCCCCTGCCAGGACAGGTTCAGGCTGTGGGCAGGGTCCAGTGAACGGAGAAAAACGAAGAGTTTCAGATTTTTACGCATTCCCAGTTGCAGCCAGGCTCTGCGCATGGTCTGAAAGAAGGCTTCCGCGCCGCGGAAATCATCACGCAGGAGCATAAGGTCAGGATGGATCAGCACAAGGATGCCGGTTTTTTCGGGAAGGGGCTGATAGAGATTGAGCGGACCGAGAAATACGCCGGTATCTGTTACGGAAAAGTCGGTTTTATCTGACGAGTGGAGCGGAATTCCGCCTAAGCGTTCTCTGATAAACTCAGCCATGTGCTCGCGTCCGGAAACGCTGAAACGGAGGGACGCTGAATGACATGCCGGGCAGATGGTACCTTCTGCGCTTGCCTTGCAGCGCGGGCAATGTGCGGATTGTTCCCTGCTGTATACCAGCGTTACCCCACATTTCATGCACAGTCTTGGCCTGCCACATGATCCACAGGTTGTATGGCGGAGGTATCCTTTTGCCGGATAAAGGAAAAGTGATTTTTCATGCCTGACCGTTTCAGCTGACCTGTGGATAAGTTCCAAAAACCGAGTGTGACGGTATATGTTGTCGGCCAACATTAATTCCCAACGGCCATTTTCTTTGCCCACAGCCTGTGGATAAATCCGGCACTCCTGTGGATAAGTTCGGTGAAACACAGTGACCTGCGGAGCAGGGGATGAAAGTGTCAGGCCGAATCCCTGCAGATCGGACCGCAGGCGAGCCACATGGAGCGCATGGTAATCCAGTCCGGTCTCTTCTTGAAAGCCCGGAGAATCGCAGTCCATGATCAGGATGTGTCCTGGTCCGGCTATGGGTGCGAACACAGCCTGACGCGTGCCGAGGACAAGCCGGGCTTTTCCTTCAGACAGGGAGGTCCAGGCCCTGTGCTTAGCTGCCGGAGAAAGGCCGCTGTGCAGAACGGTAAAGGGCTGATTCAAAGCTGCAAATTTTGTTTCCCAGTACTCCACTAAGGCTATGTGCGGCACTAAGAAAATCACACCTTCCCCTGATGAGAGAAGTTTTTCCAGGGCCTCAAGGTAATTCCCCGGTTTTCTGACTTCATCCACAAAGAGCGCGGTTGTCCCTGAACGAGCCAGTTCCATCGGGATCGAGCAGTCGCAGAAGGGAATATCCGGTTGTTTCGACCGGCCTGAAAGGCGCGGTTTTCTTCGGCCAGGCATGCGGATTCCCGATGACATGACATGCAGGACCAGGCCGATAGGAGCGAGCATCTGCTTGGATAAAGCATCAGCCAGGGTCAGAAGGAAATCGGGGAAAAAAGGGGTTTGTTCAAGCAGCTCCAGAATGGTTTCAGTCTTGCCTGCATATGGCGTGTTGTGCAAACCGATGACTGTGCCGATCACCATGCGGCCGCCAAAGCGAACAGAAGCACGGTGTCCGGGCCTGACGACATTTTCGAGAGAAGGGTGCACAGCATAGGTATATGTTGCGTGCTTGGGTACAGGCAGAGCCAGGTCAACGAACTTCATCTGACTAAAAAAGGGTCCTGACGATATGCTCTATCAGGAGAAAGGCGATTTCCTGTTTGGGGGCTCTGGCAAAATCGACAATCCGGCCGCGCCTGTTAATCACCTGCACGGCATTGTCATCTGAATCAAAGCCGATAAGACGGTCGCTGACATCGTTAAATATGATCAGGTCGGCTTTCTTTTCCTTGAGTTTGGAAAAGGCCCGCCCGGTTTTGCTGCCATATTCGGCCGCAAAAGCCACTAAGCGGGCGCGGCGGTGTTTTTTCCCATACTCAGCGATCAGGTCCGGAGTGCGATGGAGTTTCAGCGCCGGCTTGAATTCACGCTTGTCTGCCTTACCCGGGTGAAATTCAGGGGTAAAGTCGCAGACAGCTGCGCTCATGATCAGCAAATCTGCAGGCGAGTCGAGCATGGCTGAAAGCATGTCGGCTGCGCTGATTGTCCGGATCAGTCGGACTCCCTGAGGGACAGGCAGTCGGCAGGGACCTGAGATCAGCGTGACAGAGGCTCCGGCGCAGAAGGCTTGTCGAGCCAGAGCGTATCCCATTTTCCCGCTGCTTTTGTTAGAGATAAAACGCACATCGTCAATAGCCTCCTGGGTAGGGCCGGCAGTGATCAGCACGATCTTTCCGGCAAGCGGCTTAGGGCTTACGATCGATTCCGCGTAATCGGCGATAGTTGCCGGTTCAACCATCCGGCCCGGTCCGGATTCACCGCAAGCTAAGTCCCCAACCTCCGGGCCGAGCGTGAAAAAACCGGATGCTTTGAGTTTTTCAAAGTTTGCGCGGGTAATTTCTTTATTCCACATCGAGGAATTCATGGCCGGACACAGGAGGACTGGCTTATCAATAGAAAGGACTGTTGAAGACAGAAGATTATCGGCTATGCCGCAGGCCAGTTTGGCCATGGTATTGGCGGTGACAGGGGCAATAATCATCATGTCTGCCCAGCGGGCAAGGGAAATATGGTCAATGTCGCTGCTGTCTCCTTCATGAAACATTTCGCAGTAGACTCGTTCTCCTGAAACCGTGGCTAAGACACAGGACGAAACAAGGCGTTCCGCGCTCCCGGTCAGAATCACCTGCACTTTAGCTCCCTTGCGCCTGAGAGTCCGGACGAGTTCCGGGGCTTTGTATGCGGCGATTCCCCCTGTGACCCCAAGGATGATGTTTTTATCTTTGAGCATAGTTCCTCCAGAAGAAACAACCCGCTTTGCTCTTTTCTGCACAAAAAGTATAACACAAGTGCGGAAAAAACTGAAAAAAGGCTTGGTTGACGCTAAAACATTTTGCCGGAACAGACTTTTTCTGCTGCGGACGCGGAAGCTGCGGGGGGGAGGGTACCGGTACCCATTGTGCCTGAAGGGGGCCGCCAATTCCACAGCGTGAAAAAAAAGTGAAATATTTATTGACAGGGGGGGGGGGGGG
>JAQTRI010000358.1 GCA_028711905.1 Candidatus Wallbacteria bacterium
AGGCGAAAATTTCAGCGTGATTTTCATCAATAACGCCATTTACGGCATGACCGGCGGGCAGATGGCTCCAACAACCCTGGTTGGTCAGAAAAGCTCCACCTCGCCATACGGCAGGGACCCGAAATTTGCCGGTTACCCGATCAAGGTCTGCGAAATGCTGGCGACTCTCAAGGCTCCTCGCTATATCGAGCGTACAGCTCTTAATAATGTGGCCAATCTGAACAAGACCAAAAAGGCGATCCGCAAAGCGATAGAGCTTCAGGAAAAGAAAGAGGGCTTTACTTTTGTCGAGGTGCTCTCTCCCTGCCCGACCAACTGGGGAAAGAATCCTGTCGAATCCATGGACTGGCTGGAAAAAGTCCTGATGCCGGAATACCCGCTTGGCGTTTTTCGCGACCAGAAACCCGAGGAGGCGAAATCATGACATATGAAATCATCTGTGCCGGATTCGGTGGTCAGGGAGTGCTTTTTATGGGAAAAATGCTGGCTTACGCCGGCATGCTTGAGGGACGCGAAGTGTCCTGGATTCCCTCTTACGGCCCTGAAATGAGGGGCGGCACCTGCAATTGCTCAGTGGTGGTCTCTGACCGCAAAGTGGGAACCCCGGTGGTTTCCACCCCGAATGTGCTGATCGCTCTGAACCGGCCTTCGCAGGAAAAATTCGAGAGCCGTATGCAGAAAGACGGTCTGATGCTGGTGAACAAGACCTTGATTGAAATCGATCCTGCGCGTTCGGACATTGATGTGTGCAATGCAGAACTGACAAAAATCGCCAGTGATCTGGGAAATGTGAAGCTGGCCAATGTTGTGGCATTGGGCGCACTGATCGCCAGGAGACCCATTGTGAAAAAGGAATCTGTCATCCAGGCTTTGCGCGGGGAGCTGACTGGTAAGAAGGAAGCTCTCCTTGAAGTCAATCTGAAGGCTCTTGACGCTGGAATTGCGGCTGCCGGAGGATAATTCGGTGGGTTTTTACCCTGGAGGAGTTGATGAAAAGCATTCTGATCGTACTTCTCGTTGTTTGTTTCATGCTGCCGGTTGAAGCGGGTGAAAAAGTCAGCTCGACCATGCTTGGCGTGATCAGCATTTCCCATGGGATGAGCCAGTCTCAGGTCGATACTTTGCTGCAGCAGCAGCATTACTCGGCTATGGTGTTAAGGGATGATTTATGGCTGGTGCGGGATTATCGTGGCCTGTATCTGGGCGATGTCGTGTTTTCAGGACCCGAAAAAGTTGTGACCGGAATTACGCGCCGCTGGAGTTCTACAAAAAGCAGCCATTCTGCTGAGCTGATGAAGGAAATGTATTTTCTGATCAGTGAGTTCCAGTCCAGCGGTTACAGGGTTAAGGACTGCAGAAATTATGAAGAGATCGGCGAGTCAGGTGTTTCACGCAAGCTGATATTTGTTTTTGCCAGGGGGAGTTTGCAGAAAAGAATGGTTTTATCTCTGCAGGAAGGCGGATTCGGCAAGGACAGCAGCCTGTGGCTGACCGAGGAAACAGGGGATCAGGATTAGGGGCTTTCGCAAGGCGTTACCGGTCGATGAAATGCCTCTGCCAGATCTCCAGCGATAAAAATGCCCACAAGCGGCGGTCGAACTGCCCTTCGGTTTTCAGCATGTTTTGGACTGAATCCGGGCGGTGAATTCCCCGGGTCCGGGCTTTTTCAGACAAAAGAAGGTCACTGAGAAAATCAGTGACTTTTTTGATTTTCAGCCATTCTCCAAGTGGAACCGGAAACCCGGCTTTATCCTTTCGTTCGACAATGGACAGGGGAAGAATGGATTTGACTGCTTCGCGCATGAGGTGCTTGGTTTTTCCGCCGCAGAATTTCACAGCAGGGGGAACGCTGTTCATCAGTTCGATGATGCGCCTGTCCAGAAGAGGCACTCTGCTTTCAAGAGAGTGGGCCATTCCAACGCGGTCCTCGACCTGAAGGAGCGAGGGGAGCAGAGTGCGGACATCAAAAGACATCATTCTGTTCAGGTACGAAGGTGTGGAGGGGATGCCGAAGAATTCCGCGAAATCCGTTTCTGTTGCCGGATGGTTCAAAAGAGGACGGAAATCATCATGGATTACTTCATGCATTCCTGCGTCGCGCCTGATCAGGTGGAAGTACCGGAGCTCCATCGGCTGGAACATGCCGCTGCTCCAGAAATGCTGCATCATTGGCAGATAATTTCGGAGCTGGGGAAGGTTGCTGACAATGGAGTGGAGGGTGACTATGTGATTCCCTTCCTCCTGTGTTTCCATTACTGCGCCTTTGATTGCCTGTTCTAAGTAAGCCACTAAGTAGCGGATATAGCCGGCAAAGAATTCGTCTCCACCCTGGCCGCCGAGCACTACCTTGAACTTTTCGGAAACAGTCCTGCTGACTATGAACTGGGGAAAGCTGCCTGGTCCTGCCACAGGCTCATCCAGCGCGTATATGACCTTTTCGATGCAATTGATGAAATCATCAGGCCCGATAGTGATTTCGGAAAGAGGCATGCCGATGCTGGAGGCGACTTCTCTGGCAAAAGGCAGCTCATCATAACCAGGATTCTCGAAACGGCCGCAGAAACAGTGGACTTTATTGCCGCTCAAGCGCGAGGCCATGGTTGAAACCGCGCTTGAGTCCATGCCCCCGGACAGGTAAGCAGAAACCGGGACATCGCTCCGCAGGTTCATGGCTACAGCGTCTTCCATGGCGGAAAGCAGTCTGTCTCTGAAGTATTTCTCATCATGGTCAAAGTCAGTATTGAACTCAGGGTGCCAGTATTTTTCCAGTCTGAGCTTTCCGGATTCAAACCGAAGGCAGGTGGCCGGTTCGAGCCTTTTGATTCCCTGCAGCATGGTCTCTTCGCCGAGATAAAACTGAAAAGTCAGGTAATGGCGAAGTGAATCAGGGTCGATTTCCGGGTTGAATCCTGGCAGTCCGGACAGTGCTTTCAGTTCGGAAGCGAATACAAGTCTATCGCCGGAAATGGTGTAGTAAAAAGGTTTGATACCGAAATGGTCTCTGGCGGCAAAAAGGCTTTTTTTTCTGCGGTCCCAGATGGCAAAGGCAAACATGCCGTTCAGCCGTTCAAGCATTTTTTCGCTGTCAAGAGAGTAGAGTTCCAGAACCACTTCAGTGTCTGAATGAGTCCGCAGTTTTACACCGCGGGCAATGAGTTCCTCCCGCAATTCCACATAATTGTAGACTTCGCCGTTGTAAGTGATGACAAAATTGCCGTCAGCACTGATCATGGGCTGGCTGCCGCCTTGGATGTCGATAATGGACAACCGCCTGTGGCCAAGGATGGCTCCGGGTTCCTCAAACCGTCCCTCACCGTCAGGTCCGCGGTGTTTGAGACGGTCCAGAAGAGTGCCGAGCAATTCTTTTGATTCTGAAAGAGGGTAACCGATTAACCCTGCTATGCCGCACATGACACGCATTATATCCTGAAACTGGTCGGATTGCACGCCAGGCAGATATGGTAGAATGTCAGAGACTTTGTTGGCAGAGGGAAAAATGGTTTTACGGCAAAACATGATCGATTGCCTGTTGCGCGCGGGCCTGAGATACTGGTCGGAGGGAGCGGACTTTGTGGCCGCTCTTCCAGTTGTCGAGTGTGGCTCGAACCCGGGTTTTGCAACTGAAAGAATCTCTCTGCCGTCCTGGGCCGCTGATCTGGGAGTGGGATCTCCCCCTTCTCTTCTGGTGTATGAGGGACTCGTAAGACGCTCTCCGGGTGAACCGTGGCAGAATTGCGACTGGTGGCAGACGGCTTATGCCATGCTGTCATGTTTTCAGGAGCGGGAATTCGAGCGACTGCATGGGCCGGTGCATTCAAACTTCCGGCGTCTGCAGGGAATCGACAGGCAGCTTTTCGAACATGCCTGGGTCAACAGGATCATGCTTTTTCTGCGGCGCTGGGCTGCAAGAACTCAGCAGAAAAGCGAGGAAGAACTGTTCGGCCCGCTACCAGAGCCTGAAATCATTGTGACTCATGACATCGATGCGATCCGGAAAACTGTTCCTCTGAGAGTGAAACAGGGAGGGCTGCAGGTTCTGGACGCGCTCGCGGGATGGAGAAATCCGTCAAAAGCTGTGCGCAGTTTTCATTCGGCCGCACGGATTATGTTCAGCATAGAAAACTATGCACAACTGCTTGTGAAATGTGGAGCAAAGTCGGTCAGGGAACACCAGAAAGTGATTTATTTCGTTTTCGTTTCGGACCGGACGAGAAACCCGGGCACCTGGTTCTTTGACCCTGGGTACAGGCTGGTTCCAGG
>JAQTRI010000359.1 GCA_028711905.1 Candidatus Wallbacteria bacterium
GCACAGCGTGCTGGAAAATGCCAACACCTTTTTCAGCAGATCCAAGAAACTGAAAAAAGATATAGTCAGGCTCACCGGGCTTCTGGAGGAGATAAGCCGAGAAATAGAGTCGATTCATGCGCTGCACAAAGAAATCGCATCCGCCCCGGACAAAGCCTCCCTGCATGAAATCAGCAGCCGATCAGCCAGGCCTGGAAAAACCCCACACGCATCCGGAGCCAAGTCAGTGCCTGCAGGAAACAGGTTTTACCACACCCTGCAGACACCGGGAGGCAGGGAGGTGCTGATCGCTAAAAGTTCCACATCCAGCGAAGAGCTGACATTCAGAGTGGCGCGCCCGTTCGATCTTTTCTTTCACGCCCGCAGTTCAGCCGGAGCTCATGTTATATTGCGCCTGCGCGGCAGATCCGATGTTCCTGACGATACTGACCTGATGTTCGCAGCTAAGCAGGCTGCCCTTCATTCCAGGGAAAAGCACGGCGGAAGAGTCAGTGTTACTGTGACTGAAGTCAGCAATGTCAAGCGCATAAGCGGACCTTACACAGGAAAGGTTCTTCTGCGGTCAGGGCGGACGATTACAGTTAATCTGGGTGAGTAACAGACAAGTTCAGTTTTTATCTTAAATCGGCAGTTCCGCGCCGAAATGCTTTGACCAGAAATCCATTATCACAGGTATGCTCTTGGAAAAAACCACTCCCATGAAAAAGAACACCATGAAGATGATCAGGAAAAATTCGGGGGACATTGGAGACCGTCATTCCGCCGTACTGATTTTTCCAGCGATACAATGTCTGCTCGCAGATTCCGTACTGCCGGCTAAGTTCTGTAGCCTTGATCCCACCTTCGTACTCCTTCAAAATCTTGATGATTTGTTCCTCGCTGTACCTTTTCGTCTTCATCTGTCCTCCTTCTACTATTTTAGCTCCGGAAGACACGCATTAACAGTGGTTTAGTTTCAGGGGGAAGGTCAGTCATTGTATTCATTGGAAAGATCCGGCGGAGTTGTTAAATACTGTTTTTTTAACTCGGGTTTGTAATTGTAAAATTTTACATCCCAGCTCGTATTGTTCATTTGCCCTTTAGGAGTTTTGCGTGGGTAAGTGTATATCTTAAATCCATATGCAGTATGATCTTCACGTTGCACAAGCAGCAAGACAAAAGGGTGGCCCCAAGGGTCCTTCAAAATCTCGGGGTTCTTGATGTAAGGTCCTTTCCACCCGGGTTCATTGGTCTCATTTCGCCATAGTTCTGTAAGAGAAATTGGCATAAAATCCAAATCCTTTTCGTAAGCAAGGCAAGCCGATGACAAGTTTTTTAATCTATCGATCAGTTCACTGCGTTTTGGGTCGCTCGTGGGGCAGGTTGGACAATAAACAATTACAATACAAAACACTGAAATGGCAGATATAATTGTCAGCAGCGGTAAATTTCGAATAATATCTCTTTTTAAAGCGTTCATATTGGAATCAGGGTAAAGAATTGTTATCTCCAGCGTCTCCAACAATACGAACATTCACATAAACACCATATGGAACAGGCGATAATCCAAATCCCCAAGCGTTTGTTATAGTAGTTCTCTCATGGCGGTTCCAACGCAGACCAACATACGCAAAAACATTCTCGAATTTTTTTGTAGCTCCAAACATGCTGGGAGTCCCCGCCCAACCTATAAAGCACCTGCTGTTAATGTTATTTGTCCATGATCCAATGACAATTCTGGAACCTGAGTTGCAGGCGTTTAACACGACAAGTTTATTTTTTTGCGACTTATCTGGGTACAATCGTTCAAATGTGGATGAGTTTATAAGATCATTGGGAGGCAAACCGCTTTCCCACTCTGCCTCATTTGAAAAAATCAGTAGATTCTCGCCTTTGCCATTTTCTGAATGCCCAGTAAAGTAGATTACCTCAAAAGCGCCAAGGTTGTATCGGGTATTGCTATAAGCATCGAAATCGTCTTTCCTGTTTGGAGAATAGTTCACTTCAACATTGTAATACTCATTCATTTTTATTACTGTGTCCACAATGCTTTGCACAGTTAGATAATTGGATATAGTACCTATTGGCGCGTAAGCTATACCAAGAAAAGTTGAAATAGGATGATCGTAATCAATTGTGGGTTTCACCACAGGCTGAATTGCGCAAAGAACTAAAGCCGGTTTTTTGGTAGATTCATGAATTTCATTACTTCTTTTCCCCGAGCTTAAATAGCTGATGGTCAACTCTTTTGAATCCATTCCACTATCCGGATTAGTCCTGATGATAACGCGGTCTTTCCCGAAGAGATGAATTGTTTCACTGCCATATTCTTTGTTCACAGGCACAACGCATTCTGACTGAAACACTCCGGTTTTGATCTTCGTACAGGTCATTTTCTTTTCCTGCACGCTGGTTTTCACTTTCACCGTCACCGAATCTTGCCTTGCTCCAAAATCAACGACACGGACGAACATTTTGGTGTTTTTCGTCACATAATCCTCAGGATTCAAATCCTCGCAATCGCTTTTGTTGAACACCTGATTCGATGCTGCATACATGTCCACGCGTGTCTCGCTAGTCCCATACCCCGGCCCCTTCCAGATCGGCACCTCCAGGGAAATCACTTCGCCGGAATAGTAGAGATCGAATTTCATCTTTTCTGTGCCTGGTACGGTCTGCTTGAACCGCTTGGCAATGATATCGCCCTCAGTGGAAGGCAGCGGATACTTGACTTCAACGGTTGACTGACGATCAGCAGCAGCAAAGATCTTGCTGTTGATATCGGTTTCCTCGTACACGATTTCTGTTTCGTGTGTGTGCTCCGGCCCCCAGAAGCTCAACTTGATCTGGTCCGGGTTTTCGATGGTGAAATGCGTGTTGAACTGCAATGTCATGGGTACAGGAGTTTCAGCAGCCGGAGGCGGACCGCAGTCAGTGCCGTCCCATGGCACATACATAGGCGCGAACTTGATCCGCCTACCGTCTTCGTTGACCAGACTTATCGGCACCTGGTTATCCCCCTCAATCCAGATATACGGCTCCACTACCTTGTTTCTACCTTTGGCTCCATACATACCAGCATTAATTTTGCATTTCGCAGTAATGATCGTGTCCATGAAGTCGCCTGATCCGCCCTTGTATGTGGCAGTATTACCGGTGAATTCGAAGCTGTGTCCGTCAGCCTCGTTGCCTGTGCAGGTCCATTGCCAGTCAGTGGCTGCTGCCTGTGGAACCGAAGCAGGTGTATCGTCCGGATACACGATGGAGGCTGTGAAGGTTTTGCTCTCTCCATGGGCGATGGTGTCGATCATCGGGTCGATCTTGACGCGCAGAACCTTTGTTTTCAGTTCTTCCTTGGAATCTGTTGTGTACAGGTCATACCACCAGTATCTGTCCTTGTACTTGGCCACTACCTCGGCCAGGTCCGCATGCGCGCCGGAATGATCGCCCTGCGCTTCCCGCGCCTTGCCCCGGTACAACAGAGCGTCAGCCCGGTATTCTTCTTCCGAATCGTAATACCCATAGCTCAAAGCCGCATTCAGACTCGCTTCGGCCTCGGAGTTGCGCGAAAGCCCGTAAAGACATTTGCCCTTTGCCTTGTTGGCCAGTGCATCGCAAAGAACCTTCAGGTCCGGAAAAATTATTTCATAGCCGAAATAGTTTTCTGCCGCAGTCAGACCTTCATCATACCTGCCAAGTTCATACAGACACTCGGCCTTTGAAAAACAGGCAATGGCAGCTATGATTTTTCCGTAGTCGTCATTGCCGTACTCAGTGATGACCCGGTCGTACCACTGAACAGCAGTTTCGAAATCCCGGTATTCCCGCCAGACATCACCGATCGTAGACATGGCTGAGGCCCGGTAGTACGCCATCTGGCTTGTATCGCTGACAACGAACAAATAGGCTTTTTCCGCTTCCCTGGCCCACTTCAATTGAGTCTGAGAATCGGGGGCAATAAAGCGATAGCACAAAGCGATGCTTCTGCAGTTGTCGCCAATGCCGAAACGCATGGAAATCGCGTTGTAATCGGACGGGTTGATCGCAATGCCGGTTTCATAGGCACGGTTGCTTTCTATGTAATTGGCCTCGGCGTTGGCCAGATCCTGCTCCAACCGGTACGAAAAGGCAATGTTTTTGTAATTGATGCCGATCGAATAGTTCACACTGGCGTCTTTTTTGCCTGGAAATTCTTTCAGGTACTGTCTGTGCGTTTCAATGGACAAAGTCAGGAATTCGCGCTTGTATTGCAAAGTGACACTGTGATTGTGCTCAT
>JAQTRI010000360.1 GCA_028711905.1 Candidatus Wallbacteria bacterium
CATTACCGGGTAAATTTGAACAGCACTGAGATTGTGCCTTATGTGGTTTTCGGGATGGAAATGGAACAATGGGACAGTGCTGCTCTGAGGCTCGACTTCTGCAAGTATGTCGGGGACCTTGGGTACAGGTTCGAAGGGGACGATTTTTCGGGTACTCATTTTTCCGGTATGAGCCCGGAGCTGGAGGCATCGCGTTATAACCACGGGGCACTGGACATGGCTCTCGGAGATGTTCAGATCAGATTATTCGTTACGCTTAAAATAGCAAAATAGGTCAGAGGAATTTTTTTCTGATTCCGGAGCGCACTGACTGACTGGTCAATTCACTGATTTTGGCCGGTTTATGGAAAAAGTATCCCTGACCGAGGTCCACACCGATTGCAATCAGCCTGTCCAGCACTTTTTTACTGTCAATGAACTCTGCGATAGTTTTCAGGTCCAGAGCCTCGGCCATTCTGGCGATGGCAGTGACTACGCTCAGATTGTTTGGTGATTTATTTACATCACGAATCAGTGCTCCATCGATTTTCAGGGCAGAAATCACGCCTTCATGGGACAGTTCCGCCACTGTTTTGAACGAGGAAAAGCCTGTGCCGAAATCATCGATGGCGAATCTTGTTCCGAATCGCTGGTGAATGAATTTGACGATCTCGAAATTATCAAAAAACGATTGTTCAGTAAGCTCCACAGTCAGTTCCACTCCCGCTTTCTTCAGATTCGTGAAAGTGTTTTCAAAGGCTTTTCTGAATTGTCTTGATTTCAATGATGGCGGGCTGATATTGACTAAAATTCCAGGACAGATTTTTTTTATCATCGGGCCAAACTCCATTACTTTGGCGAACACCAGATGATCAAGCTGCAGAATCAGATCCAATTCATAGATCAGTTCGATAAAAGCTGACGCCGGCAGGTACTCGTCGCTGTCTGCGATTCGCACTAAAGCCTCGAGGTGATGGATCTCGCCGCTTCTCATGTCTACCACAGGCTGGAAAAACAGGTCGACAGAGTTTCCGGCGATGGCTTTCTGCACCTTGGCGGCGTAACTTTTGGTTTGTTTGAATTCCCCGATCAGTTTAAGCTGCCTGCTGCCTGTGGCCAAAAAGAAGCGTTTGTCCGAAGATTTTTTAGCTAATGATTTGGAGTGGGAAAGAAGCTTGAGCACTTCATCCACGGAATAATCGGAATCCGGTTTCAGTTCCAGCGTGCCGATGGAGACTTTCGGGGACAGCTTTTCGTCAAAATAGTCCAGGCTGGTTGAAGACAGGCGGTTCAAGATTTCCTGTTCCAGAGACTGGACCTGGCTTTTTTTTGATCCTGCGTGGAGAATAATGAATTCATCGCCCGCCGCTTGGGTGAAAACGTCATCGCCTCCCCTGGATCTGAGCATGTCAAAAATAACCTGTTCCAGAGTTTTGATAAGAAGATCTCCTGCCACCATGCCGTAAAACTTGTTGACAAAGGTCAGGCCCCGCAGGTCCAGGATGCTCAGGAAACGCACTTTTTTATCCTTCAACCGCTCAGCCAGTTTTTTGATAAAACGCTCCTTGCCGACTAAGAAATTCAGTTTCTCGTAAAAAGTCGCGCGCAGGTCGTCTTCGCCGAGGATACCATGGGAAATCAGTTCCCTGATAATCCCGGATGCCTTGACATGCAACTGGAGCAGCAGGCCTTTTTCCGGCAGAAGAGAACAGCTGACCAGAAAGTAGTCTTCCCCGGCTGATGTTTTGTGAATGTGGACAGTGGAATAGTTCTTGAGGGAACCTTCGGTCATGATCTTCTTGGGGCAGCGGTTTCCCTTGACCTGCCAGCATGGGACATCCAAGCCGTGGATGTATTTATGGCAGCAGGCACCACGGGACGGACGACCGTACTCCTTTTCTGCAGCAGGGTTGGTAAACACAACTTTGTATTCATCGTCAATAATGACGACAGCCTCGTTGAGAAGCAGAAGATCAGTTCTGCCGAGTAACTGGTTGCGCTGTGCCGACAATTGCAGTATCCCTCCATAATCATTGATCTATACAACGGCCGGATGAAAGATCAATAATAAGTTTGACTATTATAACTCTGGAGATGAATTTTTGCACATCGCGATCAAAAGACGATAAAGCTGTTCTGTGTTTTGGTCGATTTGAATGAAAAGATGATTGAACAGAAGGAGTGGTATGCGAAAAATTGTGATATTGACCACTTTGGTATTATTGGCCTTTTGCTGTGCCGCCAATTCGATGGCTGAAGTGTTTCTTGGATTGAAAAAGCTGCGGGTCTGGACTCAGCAGGGGATCACACTGGACCAGTATGCGGAGGTCTGCCGGAAACTGGATGTGGAGCTGCTTTCTTTGACTGTAAGTTCCGAGCGGGGAAGAAAAGATAATTTGACCGAGGCGTTTGCCGGAGTGTTCCAGCATTACCGCTTAGCCCTGGAAGTATGGCAGTACAAGTACTCAGGACCTGAAACCAGGGAGTACATACCTGCAGGAAGCAGCCTCGGCCGGGAACTGATTCAGAGCTATCCTGAGATCGTACAGATGGGTGAATCAGGTGAGATCATTGACTGGATGCCTTATTCCGAGGAAGCCGGGATCAGCATCGAGGGAGCTGTGGCGGTTATATGGCACTGTGCAGGCCGGGAACTGGGACAAGCCGAAAAAATGTACTTCAGAAAAGTGCTGTTCCCCTGATCACTGATCTGATTTGACTTGCCCTTTTCTGAGTATCTCAGCGATCTCGACATCCCCGATCATTTCTGCGACCAGGGGGAAGGGGACGCGTCTCGTCATTTGACATTTGTCTTTTCTATTGCTTTGAGCACTTTCCGGCATAGCCGTTCCATGGACTTACTCTCTTTCAATTCAAGTGCCGTTCGCTTGGCCGAAAACGACACAGTCGTATAATCGATCTTGAATATCTCGCCGATCTCCCTCAGATTCAAGTCAGTGTGCTGCTTCATCAGATAAATCAGCAGCTTTCTTTCCTGATTTCTGTGCGTTTTCCTGATAATCTCTTCCCGGCTCTTTCCGGTGGCGGAGATGATTGCTCCCAAAATATCCTCAAAGTCCCAATCCCGCCTTTTACGCGTTTCAGGAATTTCCCGGCATTCCTTTACTTGTTTCAGCATGTCCGCGATTCTTTTCGTGAACTCTTCGCTGCCGACTGCGATTCCTTTGAACGGCTTCTTCAGCGGATCTTCCAGTCCGGCATCGTTGTTGATGAATTCAAGATACTGTTTCAGTGCCTGTCTGCGGATTCTATGCAGAGAATTCAGAAGGCTCCCGGTGTCTAAAGTTTGGAGCGTGTGAATCTTGCCCAGGTAATCCTGGAAACTGCTCCACCTGTAAAGTTCCGGCGTACCGACAATTCCGGCGCGAACAGGATTCAAGTGGATGTAAGCGGTCAGTTGCAGCAGATAATTGTCCTCATCAACAAGAAGGCCTTTGAATCTTCCCTGAAACAAAGGTCCGACCAGCCGGTATTTTGCCCGGAACCAGTTGCTGTATGAGCAATTCAGATGGTGAACCGCTTTCGAGATGTTGGCCGATGGCGTTTTCAACACCATGTGATAATGGCTGTCCATCAGACAATAGCAATAACAGGTCACTCCGAATTTTTCAAAGGCCTCATCAGCCTTTTTAAGAAATGTCAGGCGGTCTTCATCGCAGTTGAAAATGGTATCCTTCCTGATGCCTCGGGCGATTACATGATAAACCGCATTTTCAAATGTCAGGCGTGCTCTTCTGGACATGGATGAAGAATATCATCTCGCGGCGATTCCGTCAAATATCAATTATCGAGACGCGTCCCCGATAGCCCCCCCCCGATAGCCCCCCCCGATAGCCCCCCTCAACATCAAATCAATCAGTTGCCCATTGCGGTACAATGTCCAACACTGACACTACACCCTGCCACTGTGCTTGTCGGTGCTTCTGATCATTCGTATCAGCAGGACTAGCACTAAAACCGGAATCAGCACAATATAGAGAGTCATCAGTTTGAAGTGTAAACAATCGGGATCCCATAATCTATTGTGCAATTTCTCTTTATAATAATCAGGGTCTTCACGCTGGATAATGTTTTCATCGTTGTAAGTCTTTGACACAGTGCCATGTCTGGTACAAATGATTTCAACTTTGATTATAGCACCATTGGGAGCAATTTCGACTTCGCTAGTATTGATGTAATATTCTCCGCCGGTGTTGCAGGTGTATTGACGATGATACATCCTCG
>JAQTRI010000361.1 GCA_028711905.1 Candidatus Wallbacteria bacterium
CTAAGCCTGCAGACCAATCAGAAGGCAATTTCAAATACCTTTTTCTGGGGCTGGCGCTCTTGATTACCGCCAGCTACTGCTGGGCAAATTTTTATGTTTTTTACAGTATCCGCCTTCCCGGAAGACTCGAAATCGCTATCAAGGAAGGTCCGGACTGGGAGTATTGCCTCATCAATCTGGATAAGATTTTTCCAGAGAGCCAGGATGAGATGCAGTCTCTACTCCTGGGTGTCGAAAACCTGGAAAACAGACCGGTTTTGCGCGGCATCATAGAAAAAAATCAGGTGATCTCAAAACTGTTTCGCAAAAACTC
Organism: Candidatus Wallbacteria bacterium; assembly: GCA_028711905.1. Classification (GTDB taxonomy): domain Bacteria; phylum Muiribacteriota; class JAQTZZ01; order JAQTZZ01; family JAQTZZ01; genus JAQTRI01. The sequence goes on from JAQTRI010000361.1 coordinate 314, forward strand.
TCATCAGATCTGATATCAGAACCTGAAAAAATCCAGATCCGGTCTCAGTAGCGTAATGTTTCTATAGATAAATTCCGTTTCTTCTGTCGAATAATCCCTCGCTAAAAGGTTCCTTCCGAGCCCGATCCGCCCAGCAAAACCGATGAATGGAAGAAGTGTAGGCCCGATATCCAGAGTTGTCCCGGGTCTTTCTACTGTTCGGCCCTGTAATGACGCTGGTTCGTTGATCAGGAACAGATTTCGTCGTTCCCTCTGCTTCAGGAGCTTGACTGAAGGATTCAGAAAGGGCTGTGCCAGATGATCTGAAGCTACTACAATCACAGTTTTATTACTGTAGGGAGAAGACCTGATTCTATTGACAAAGCGGCTGATCAAAATATCCGCACTCGCCAGAGCGTTCAGATTAGAGCAGGATCCATCGCTGTAGCTCAGGCTTTTGTCTCCCGGATTGCCACTGCCATGGGTGTCCATAGTGGCGATAAATTGCGCAAAGCTGGGATGCTCTTCGGACAGTCTTTCAAACCCGGTGTAAGCCAGTTCCAGCAGGGTTTCATCATACAGCCCCCAGGAGTACTGGTGAGAAGGGTTTTCCATAAGAGGACGAAGTTCCTGCCTGCCGAGAATCCTGTCAAAACATTGAGAACGGTAAAAATCTGATTTTCCGGCGAAATCTGAGTCGTCTCCGCTGTAAAAGGCTAAATAGTAACCATTTTCATGAAGCAGTCTGCCAAGCCCGGGAGCCAGATTCGAGGAAAAAAAATAGGGCAGTCCGCACTGACTGGCAATCATTCCGGCCATGGTCCATCCTGCTCCCTCTGCCTGGCGGATGTTTGTAAATGAGGTGCTTTTCCTTTCCAGATCCCGCAAACCATTGATTAAACCAGGGAACAGTGTTTCATCGAACCATGTGCGCTCAAGGCTTTCAGCGTAAATGTAGACCAGATTCATGGGCTGGGAAACCCGTTCCATATGAGGGGTATGATAATAGTGATAAAAGGCTCTGGTATCTGTCTGTGGATTGCGAAGATGCCAGAGGTCTGATACTGCCGGGTTGAAGAAGAGTGCAAGGAATGTCAGGACCAGTGGCAAAAACCGGTGAAAAACCGGGAGATTTGTTGCGGGGGAAATTGATTCAGGCAATGAATTTCTAAAGAGCAACAGAGGGACGCAGACAAGGAAAACGGAAGTCAACAGGATCAGGGGCAGGAATTCATTAAAACCGGCTCCGGCTATGCCGAAGTGCAGGTGGTAGATCACAGAGGCATCGATCCCCTTCCCTGTGAAGAAATTGGCTAATGAAAATGCCAGGTACAGTATCACAGCGGAAAGAGACAGAAGACCGAAAAGCGATTTTTCAGAAGCTGGATGCTGAGAAGACTTGAATGTGTAAAGGGATGCAGCAAAAAGAACTAATGAAGTGCTGGTAGTCAGAGAGAGAGTCAGCCCGATTCTGTTCAGCATGAAGACAAAAGATCCAAAAAGGAAAAGTATTTTTCTGTTTCCTGCCGGGGTTGCACCGGAGAAAAACCGGCAGGACAGGAAAGTACCCAGGGTCAGACATGAAAAGGCTGTAAGCAGAAGGGACTGAAATTCTGAGAGGTTCACATAGACACCGCGTGTTTTTTATATGGTAGCAGATGCGAATGCGGAACGGAAACAACTCCGGGAAGTCTTGTTGAAACAAGGCCATGTCCTGGTCTTGACAAGAGGGGGGATACAGATTATCCTGCTCAGAGAGCGGGAATAGCTCAGTTGGTAGAGCTTCTGCTTCCCAAGCAGAAGGTCGCGGGTTCGAATCCCGTTTCCCGCTCCAACAAAAACCAGTATTCAGCTTTCATGCTTTGTTGTCGGCCCGCTCAAAATGCTCATGTACCAGTAAGTACCCCCCTTCACTTCGTTACGGGGATAACAAACAGCAACAAACACTCGTAAAACTCGTGTTAGGCTGTTTCTAAACTGCGCTTTTTCGCGAACCTCCGCCTCGCCTGAAAATTAAATACTAATTTTTGTGTTCATGCTTTCAGTGTTATTTTCCATGACCAGCACTGGCGGGATTGCGTAACCGAAGGTTGATGCCATGTTGATGGTGTAAGCTCCGCAATTCAGTATTGCCACACGGTCTCCGGGCTCTAGATGCGGCAGAAGCAGTCTTCTTGCAATTACACTGTTTTTCGAACAGATGCCGTCAGCGAATGACGCAGTGTGAAGTTTACTGCTCTTCCTGATTAGCGGGAACACTTCAAAATGGGCGTTGGGACGGGGGATGAGCACATTGGTGCCTATGTCAAGGATGTGCCAGGTTTCCCCGGCCGCTTCTTTGCTGGTTATTGCCGTGCTCAATCCGGTGAAACAGTCATTGATCAGAAAACGACCGGGCTCTACAACCAATCTGCGAAAACGAGGATGAGAACGAACTGAATCGATCAATGGAGCGAAGAAACTCTCTACTCCATTTCCTGATCTTTCAAGAAAAAAACGGCTGTCAAAACCGCCTCCCACTGATAAGGTATCTGCATCGGGAAACTGAGTCAGAAGGTTCGGCGATATCAGGCTTTTCAAGGCTTCAATGAAAAGGGATGAGGTCCTGGCCCTTACAGCAACATGAAAGCTGAGCCCTGTAACTTTCAAGAGGGGGCTCTTTTTAACTAAATCCAGCATAGCATTCAGTTCTGAAAAACTCTGGATGCCGAGTTTATATCCGTCCGGTATAAACACAGGCAGCCGCAGAGCTGAACTGAAAAAAGGATAGAACCTGAAAAAAACCCGAGCCTGCATACCGGATTGCTCACAGACCTTTGACAGACGGGAGAGTTCACAAGGGTTATCAACAACTATGGCATTGATTTCTGTCGAAACAGCATGTCGCAAAACGGCATCTGTCCTGCCGACTCCATTAAAAATGATGTTTTTAGGAGAAAAGCCTAATGACAGAGCCAGAGTCAATTCTTCCCCTGTCATTACCTCAACCCCGCAACCAGCAGACAGTAGAATTTTGGAAACCAGGGGGTGATAATTAGCTTTGAAGGCATAGTGAATAGACAGGAACCGGTCTGGAGATGCTTCCCGAAGAACACGGACATTATCTGACAAGCGGGTAGGGAAGAAGAGCAAAGCGGGAGTAGTCACATCTGAAAGAGATGACAGGTTAATTCCGTTAATGTGAAGAGAATTATCTATGTATTCGATGTACTTCATTTAGTGACGATAAGACGGTTTTCCTTGAGTTTTTTCTTAAAAAGTTTGTAAAGACGAGTCCTTTTCAAAAGGCACGCGTCAAGTGCTGTTTGCGGAAGTTCTGTTCCGCTTACGCGAAATCGGTATCCTGCTGCTACAAAGGGGTGCTCCATGGAAACGGTGATCATGCCGGTGGCCTGAAGGTCGAGTACGATTTCCTCAAGCTGCAATGCTGTTAGATTGTGTTTAGAGTGCAGCTTTTTCAGCAGAGAAAAGAGATTGAGATTATGGATGCCTTTCTGGGAAAGAGCCAGCATCTGTTCCAGGATGGTGGAACTTATCTCCTTCTGTGAGAGCCAGAACTTGATGGCGTGGGGCATGGCACAGGCAAGACCGATATGCAGGGTGCCATTATCGTTGCGGCAGGATACAAGTCCAAACGAAGCAAGCAGAGAAAGAATCTCCTCAATGGCAGGTCCGGAAAGCTCCAGCTGTTCTGAAAGGAGCTGTAATACATAGGACTTGCGCTTTTTGTGAGAAAATTCATGATCTTTGCTGAGAAAATCCAGCACTTTTAACTGGTCATAAAAGGCTTCCAGCCACTTTTTCCTGTTTTGATCGAAAGATGCATCGAGCGAGAAACGCAGGTCCTCATTAAGAAGAAAATCATCGGGGAGACTATCGGTTTTTTCTTTTGTCAGGTCCAGGGTTCTGGATTCCAGGG
>JAQTRI010000025.1 GCA_028711905.1 Candidatus Wallbacteria bacterium
ACAGTCATTTCGTAGCTCGGATGTCCGGTCAATGTTGCATACTCGCGGATGCCGTCATCCTTGGGATTGCCGTTCAGGCCCGGCCAGAAGGGATAAAGATCTGTGACATTGAGCTGTTTTTCGTAAAACCATGTTTCTCCCGTGCCTGATACGAGGTCGAGAAAAACGGTGTTGGAAAGCACTTCCCTGGTGTATGGGCATTCGATGATGACCGGCAGGGATTCCACTTCCACAGAAGCCACGGCCTTGATCCACAATTTTCCATCAATGATCGGATACTGGATGTCTGCAGCTGTTTCCTTGATGCGTTCAAATTCGATTTTTCTTCCGTCTTCGCCTGCGAAATACAGCACTTCCACAGTAATTGCAGGAAATTCATCAAGCCTGACAGCCGAAATCTTGTTTTCGAAATCTGACGAATAATCGAGTCCTGTCCTGTTTTGCTGCAGCAGTGCGTCATAGAGCGGTGCCAGCAGCAGACGCTCGATTTTCGAGTTGCGTGAAAAAATCTCAGTACAATCCTGAGACTGGACAATCTTTTGTTCCAACGCGGTAATGTCGGCTTTCAGGGCATCTGCCTGCTCCAGAGTGAGCCCTCTGGTGCAACAGAGTTTCTGACGCAAAATCAGGTAGCGGTCGGCATCGGTTGAACAGAAGGAGTGCAGTGCTGCAACGAGAGTCATCATTAACAACAATGTTCTCACTGCACACCCCCTTGCGGAGCCTTATATATATTGCTGATTGTGGTTTCCAACCCATTTTCATCAACAAAAGTCGCGATGAAAGATTTTCCAGCGTAATCCTCCTTCCACTCAAACCTCGTTATTGCAGTAGTATCATATTTAACGAATTCATTTACTGAAACTGGTTCAAGTTTTGGCGATAAGGCATAAAAACGCATCAGACTGGCCCGGCGTTGTCCTTCTGTTGCCCCTCCAGAAGCGTATTGGGTGCTGGAATAGAGTTTCAATTTACTGTTGTAGCCGATCTTGCCCTGATATTCAATCAGATAATTTCCGACCCCTTGAGTGGTGCCGACAGTGTAATTTCCGTCAATGTACAGATAATAAGACTTGGTGACAAACGACAGTTCGTCTTCAACAGCATATCTGGTATCGGCAATAATTTTGGTGACCAGTGAAGTTTTGGTAAATGTGATCTCCCAATATGAACTAACATCACTGTCACCTAAGGCTGTAGCATTGGGAACAGTGTTCTCAGGGTCTATGATGTTTCCGTCTGACTCCCAGACGCCATAAGTGTACCTGTATGAAAGAGTTGAAGGAACAACAGAGGCTTCTGATGTGTTGAGCATAAAAACTCTGGCTTCCCTGATTCCGGTTTTGCTTTGATATGAAAGAAACATGGAACCGGTTCCAGCATCGTTTTCGATCAGAGTTATGGTCGGAGGATTAAGCCAATTGCAGGTAAAAGACACGATGTTTGAGTCTTTGGATTCAATACCCGAGTCGCTGTCGTATGCCCTGACCAGGTACTGGTATGTTTTACCGGCAATCTTCGCACTGGTGTCGGTAAAGTAGGTATTGCTGTATGTATCAGCCAGTTTTGACCATCCGCTTTCAGCGGCCACACGCGTAAATACTCGGTAATTTACATACCTGCTTTCATGCTTAGTGACGGTACTCCATGTCAGCTGGATCTGGTTCAGTTGCGCGACATATGTCAGGTTTGTCGGTGCAGTCGGCACTGAATCTACCAGGATTTCCACTGTCTGGGATTTCGGAGTTTCCGAGCCGAACTTGGTAATGCCTGACAGGCAATATACATAGGTAAGTCCTGTAGCAATCGCTGAATCGTTATAGTAATCGGTTGAATTGTACTTAATTCTGCATAGCAATGTGAAACCCTGGTCGGACAGACATTTCCGAAACAGGTTGTACCCGGTCAGCAGGCTGTATTGAGAGGGCCTGGTCCATTTCAGTTCAATCTGGTTGTAGTTTTTGTTGTATGTCCCGGTAAAGCCTGTGATTGGCCCGATGCTCAGGCAGGTCAGCCGCTCGTCAGCTTCTTTTACATATGTGCTGGATGAGCACTGTGTTTTCAGCCGGTTGTAAAAAAACGAGGCTTTCTGATAATCGCCAAGCGTTTCATGGCACACGCCCTGATAGAAAACAGCATAATCCAGCTTGTACGAGTTGATTTGTTCCAGCTGTTGCAGCAATGGCAGTGCTTGTAAATATTCTTTATGGTCGAGATGGCACCGGGCCAAACCGAAGCACCCCTTGGCTTTGGCTTCAGGCGATCCTGAATCGATCATCCATTGGTAATCAGCACGGGCCAACTCTGTTTCGCCGAGCTGGTAGTTGCAGTCAGCTCTCTTGGAAATCAGCATGGACTTGCGATCAAGGTTATCAGTCAACTCAATGGCCTGGCCAGCCCAATATACCGCCCTGCCGGGATTACTCAGATTAATAATGTATAGATCGATAAGGCGCTCCATCATGAATGAAGGGTCTGCAAGATCCTGGCCGAATTTGACGAGGAAAGCTTCCATATTTGCTGCCTGTTTCTGCCACTGGGAATTGTCGTTGTATAGCTCGATCAGGTAGTATCTGGCGTCCCGCTCGTAAATCGTGCCCGGGTACTTGTACACCAGTTCGGTGAAACAGGCTTCCGCATAATTCATGTTATTCTTTCCGATCCCGAACAGCGCCTTCACTGCAATGGCAACAGGTTTGTACTGTGAAGCACTGTAGTTTTCAAGAAAATAGGCATAGGCGGCATCAAAATCCGTGAAATTGTACCAGCCCGCATACCTGTACATGGAAATAAGAGCAAACAGGGATGCCAGTTCACCCAGTTCTGTTCCCGGATTTCGGTCTCTGATTTTCAGAAGATGTGGAGTCATGTCAGCCCTGTTGGGAGGGTATGCAAAGCAACTCATCATTCTGGATCTGAATTCTGCCCAATCCATGTAAGGCTGCTGTGTCAAAGCCCTGGCGGCTACAAGAAAATAATTATCTGCCAGGGTCCAGTAGTTATCGCTGTTGTCATACAGCCTGGCGAGGTAGGTGAAAGCCAGCACATACTTACCGATAGGCTGGAATCCGCCGTTAGCCTGGATCTTATTATAGATAGCCACACTGGCATCGAACTCTCCGGATTGGAACAGGTTAAACTGAATCTCAAACTTTCCGGCTTCCTGCAGGTAAAGGTCAGAAGACTGTAACAGGAAACTGAACTCCAAGTTGGATTCCTTGAAATTCTTGATGTACCTGTGGCAGAATCCACATACGGCATGCCTGTATATCTCCGTCACATTGTCTGAGTAAGTAATGAAGATCAGGTCTGAAAGCAGCGCGGCATAGTCCTTCCGGCTGTAGCGCACGAGATGTTTAATGAAATCCGCAGAATCCGCGTAGTTCTGATACTCGGCAGTGTAATCGGCTGCCAGAACTAAAGCTTGCTGGTAATCTCCTGTCAGAAACTTGCTCGCTGCTTTGAAAAACACGGATTCTTCCTTGAACAGAACAATGTTCAAGCCGTACAGATTACTGAATGTCTGGTACGAGGCTGAGTACTTCTCCATCTTGTATTCATTGATGGCTTTGACATACACGGCATGGTTCTTGAATTCGCCGGTCGGATAATCTGTGGCATACTGTTGAATCAGAATTTCACAACTGGAATTGTTCAGGTAAAATGGGCAGTATGCTTTCAGGAAAATGGCGTTTTCTTTGTACGCGCCGTTGGGATAGGTTGTCAGGTACTTGTTGAACTCGTTGTATGCGGAAAGATAGTTCTTGTTGTTGAACAAAAGAGTCAGGGCTTTGTTGTATGCCGCAAGCTCAGTCTGGTTGCCGGAGGTTTCATCAAAGTCGGCTTTTCTGATCAATCCAATGGAGGGCACCATTGTTTTTCTGAAGATCGTTGACGGCGAAAAGAAATTATTGAATAGGTCTTCCTCAGTCTGCGATATAGTGATGGCCACAGTTTCAAGGGCAAAAGAGCCGGGTGCGGATTTTCTCTCAGGATTTAGTTTGTTTTCAGATTTGATTTGAACATCGAGGTCTGTGATCTGCTGTGCATCCCAGCGCCTTTGATTGAGCGCTTCTGCAACTGCCTTGTAGTCCCTTCCTTCTGCCCTGCATCTCTCATGTGCCCACTCCTTGATCTCCATAAGAATCGGTGCGAATTCATCACCTGCCGGAAGCGTATGCAGTACTTCCGACAGATGTCCGCTCTGGGCATAGTCTACAATCGGCTGATAGTACAGCCCCGGGTTTGTTCGAAAGCCTTGGATCATGTCATTGACTTCGATTGAGCTGGCTGTAACTGCAATGCAAATCATGGAAATCAGGAAACAAACGAAAAATTTAATCATGATTTTCCCCTTTTTCTCATGTCATTAGTCAACTATAACTCCTGATTCTGAAAAAATGGCGTATCAAAACGCAACAATTGCATAAAAACGAGAATTTTAGCTTTGGAACTTAAAGGGCAGAGCCATTTTTTCTAGTATTTATTAAATTTTACCCGGGTTTGAAAATTGGTCAAGTTACAATTTGTTACAATTCAAGTTCAGCAACATAGTGCCTCGATAAATTCTACGCTCTAACTAACCGAGAATAGTTTTATGTTATAAAAGCGGAAGAAAGAGCCGTCAAATTTCCGGAAGATTCCCGGATGCACAATTCACAGCGATGGATAATGAAATTCCTGTTCAGGATGGCATCAGTAGCCGGCGGATTGTAAACTGTGGACATAAAGTGTTATCATTGACGCACAGGGACTTTCTGCCGCTTCTTAGATTATCGCGGCTAAGTGCCCTTCAGGAGGTGTCCATGAACGGGATGATAACTGCGATTTGTGCTACAGCACTCTTTTTCTGCACTGCCCCTGCCGAAGCAGCAGGCGAACCTGTGGAGAATCTGGAAGGCTTGCAACAGGCCCGCTTATCTGAAAAAGCCATGGAAATGCTGCGCAAAAGCGGATTTGTCGCTGTTAAAAGCCGAAAAAAGGATATAACAGAGATATATGAAGAGTGCAGAAGCCGCAACCAGCCCGTATTTGTGACTACTGATGCTGTGCTGCACTCAGCCCATGTTTATTTTGATCTCCTGCTCAGGGTGCTGGAACAGAGAAAGCTGTCTCCTGCCGTGGACCTGCTTGTTGGGGGAATGCTGAAGAATTCACTGGCCCAGTATCATGAAGCCAAGGACGCTGATGTCAAGGAAGCGGCTTTGTGCAATGTCGGTTTCTTTGCTGTGGCTAAGAACCTGCTGGAACCCGGGTATCTCACCGGGCTCTCCATTGACAGTGTCATATCCAGGGAGATCGCAGCGATCAACTCTCACGCCGGGACTGCCGCGCGAGCGCTTCTGACTTATGTCGAATCTCCGAGCCCGGCTTCAACTCCTTATGCTTTTGAGGATTACAGCCAGTATGTTCCACGCGGGCACTACACCCGCAACGAGCTGTTCCGGAGATATTTCCAGGTGATGATGTGGTTCGGCCGCATTGATTTCCGCCTCAGGCCGGGCACATCGGCTCCGGCTGTCCGGCACGGCAGGATGATGACCCTGCAGGCTTTACTGATGGTAGACTCTCTTGCTGATGCTGAACTGCTGCCTGTCTGGGAAGGGATATACGGGATTACTTCCTGGTTTGCAGGCACAGCCGATGACCTGGGGTTCTCAGAATATCGGAACCTTTCAAAAAACATTTTTTCACTCTCAGGAGGGGTGGACCGCTTTGGCGACAGCGCTCGGATTGAACGGTTCATCACAGGAGCGCTGCAGCTGCGCAAACCCGGAATTCTTTCGTCCATGGCATATGCCGAGGACGGGGAATACGCTGCTCAGACCTGCGGCTTCCGCTTCATGGGACAGCGCTTTATTCCTGATTCATATATGTTCCAGCAGCTGGTGTTTGGCGTGCGCAAGGGGGATACCCTGCTTTTCAAGTTCACAGGCAAAGGCCAACCATTCACCATGGAAAACATCCCCAATTTCGGACCTGTAAGGGCTTTCCCTCTGGGCCTGGATGTGGCGGCCGTCTATGGATCGGAAACAGCACGGCAACTGATCGCCGGGGCTGGAGATGCCGAATACACAGGCTATTCAGATCAGCTGGCAATGCTGAGGGCCTCCATGTTCAAGGACAGGAAGGAGAAGGACTGGCAGCAGAACCTATACTGGCAGTGGCTTCATTCCTTGATTCCGCTTCTGGATGTGCCGCGCAAGGCCCATCTGCCGGCGTTTCTTTCCTCAGAGGCATGGGCATTGGAAAAACTGGCGACCTTCCTTGGTTCATGGACTGAACTGCGTCATGACACCATTCTATACGCCAAACAGAGCTACACCATGGTCGGCAGGGGAGCTCCGGTCAAACCGGAAAAAACCCTTGGTTTTGTCGAGCCATACCCTGAGGTCTATCAAAGAGCGGCTGATCTTGTCAGCGGTCTTTCCAGGAAACTGGAAAAAACCGGAGCCCTTGAGCAGGCACTGGCTGAGGGAATGGAAAGATTCACCGGTCTGCTCGATCATCTGGCGAAAATCGCAGTCAAGGAACTTGAAAACACCCCTTTGAACGAGTCGGATTATGACCTGATCTGGGATTTCGGCTTGCGCCTGAAAAATGATTGTTCGATTCCGCGAAGTCTTCTTGGGGATATGGTATCCGATACAGATGATTCCATGGAACTGGTCGCTGATGTACACACTGATCTGAATACTAAGCAGATCCTGGAGGAGGCTGTCGGCAATCCGGCTGACCTCTATGCTGTGGTGCGGGACAGCCGAGGCGCCAGGCTCGTGAGGGGGGCTGTGTTCACATACTATGAGTTCAAGCAGCCTCTTGAACTGCGCCTGACAGATGAAGAATGGCAGGATATGGGCCGCAAGGGTAAAAGACCGGCTCTGCCTGTGTGGACCGGCGGTTACATCGCGGACAACTGATTTGGTGCCACACTGTTTACAGGTGATATGAATGATGGAGGGGCCATGATCAGATTGATCCCGTGCCTGCTGGTTTGCCTTTGTATCTCCGCTTTTTGCGGGGGTTTCGGCCATCTTACAAAAGAAGAAAAGGTGATGGATTTCTACCAGCTGCGCAGACTGCTGGAAGAAAACTACGGCATGCTTGATTTCAAGAAACAGGAGATCATCAAGGATGATTACCTGGCTTTTACTAAAAAATATTTTATCGATGTCTCGAAAACCACAAATGATCTCGATTTTTATATGCTTTTGAAGAAATACATCTATGATTTCAAAGACGCCCACCTGAATGTGATTGACATATTTGTCAACAAAAGCGCTTTTCTTCCCACATGGTTCAAGTATGTGGACGGCAAGGTTCTCCTGTCAAAGGTCGAGAATTATGGCAGCCTGGAGATAACAGCCAGACCAGGTGCTGAACTTCTGGAATTCGATGGAATTGCTGTCTCTGATTATCTGGCCGGTTTAGCTGTGCAGATCTCCTGCGGAGGAACAGAAACGGCCATACTTGGTTCTGCTGTAGCTTATCTGGACTGGCGGAGAGACGGGGTGGCCTGGCCTGAGGCTGAATCAGCGGTTCTTAAGTTCAAGAGTTATCCCACAGGAGAGATCATTTTCAACACAGCGACATGGGAAAAAAAGACAATCGATGAGCTGTACCGCAGCAGAAAGACGCGATTTTTCCGCTCGGACATCACTGACTGGGGAGAGAGGCGGCCTGATCGCTGCCAGGTTCCCCATGCCCTGTTTATGATGCAGAAGGAGCTGTACAAGGGCGGAACTGACCGCACTTTATTGCAGAAGGAGTGCTCCCGCGCTCTGTATAATGGCCTGACCCTTGAAGTGGGGGGCCTGACGATCGGGTACATTATTGTTCCGACATACGGGGACAAGTTCGATCCTGATGGATATGCGGCCACATTAACTGCCATGAGCGGGTGCCATGGACTGATCATTGACCAGCGCGACAATGGCGGCGGCTATGTGACTTACTGCTATAAGCTGGCCTCGTGGCTGACTGACAAGGAACTGACCAATTCCGATTATTCGGTAAGGATCAACCGGGCTTATATGTCGGAGATGCAGGGATATATGCTCTCTTCACATGCTGCGGCAGTGAAGCCTTATTATGACATTGTGTTGAAAAACTATCAGGAGGGAAAAAAGAACAGCGATTACATGCCGGCTTTTATGGAACCAAAAATCTCGCCAGACCCGGATATCAAGTTTCTCAAACCTGTGGTGATCATGATCAATTCCCAGTGTTACAGCGGAGGCGATATTTTTCCGGCGGTAATCCAGGATAATGATTTCAGCGGTCGAGTCAAACTGTTCGGTGAAACCACAGCCGGCGCTGGAGGCAATGTTAATGAGTACGGGCCTGTTTCGAATTGCGAGATCAAGCTGACAGTGACTGAATCGATCATCAGGCGCACCAACGGCAAGTTCATCGAGAATTTCGGTACTGAACCGGATATTGAAAGCCCTTATACACAGGAGGATCTGGTATCAGAATCGAACGGGGTGGATTCTTATGTGGGAAAGGCTCTGGTGGAGCTTCTGAAGATGATTTCGCCTTTATAATTCTCTTCTCAGGTCATCGCACATTTCGTGGAATTCTCCTGCATTTTCCAGACGGGCCAGCCTTTCTCTGAAGCGGGCTGCTGCGGCGAATCCCCGCAGATAGGGGATCAATCCTTTGCGCATCAGGCGCACAGCCGCCTGCTCCCCGTGAAAAGAGATCATGGCTTCACCTTGTCTGAGGAGTACGGCTAAGACCTCAGCGCGATCAGGGGCATAGGTTTTTCCGGAAAGCCCGGCCTTCAGAGACTGGAAAACAAAGGGATTGCCAATGGCAGCCCTGCCGATCATAGCTCCGGAGGCACCGGTGCTCACGATCCTGGAAAGGCTTTCCTGATCACGCACATTGCCGTTTCCGATCACTGGAATTCTCAGTTCACGGGCTGCTTTGGCGATGGCTGCGTAATCGATCTCACCTCCAAAAGCCTGGGACCTGGTTCTGGCGTGCAATGTAACAAAATCCAGCCCCTCGTCTTCGGCGAGTCCGGCGATTTGCAGGTAGTTCTGGTTGTGATCATCATACCCGAGGCGTATTTTGCAGGAAAAAAGGCCCTTGATTTTCGGGCGCAGCAAGCGAAAAATCTTCTGCACATGATCAGGTTCCTGCATGAGATAGCAACCGCTCTTAGCCCGCAGCACCTTTTTCACACAGCATCCGAGATTGAGATCGATTCCGGCAAAGCCGCCCCTGTTTGTGAGAAAATCTGCGGCATAATCAAAAGTCTTCAGGTCATGGCCGAAAATCTGGATCGAAAGGCGACTGTGTTCTTCAGGAGCGGAGGCAATGATCGGTAAGGTTCTTTTATTGCCATAGTAAATGGCATTGGTGCTTGTCAGTTCTGTGAACACGAAATCCGCACCGTATTCACGGCAGAGTGTGCGCAGAGGCAATCCGGTGAATCCCGCGATAGGGGCCAGAAGCAGTGGAAAGCCTGTTTCGCTTTTCAAAAATGGAATTTCACGGGGCATGCTTTGAGTGTACATGAAAAAGAGAGAAGCCGTAAAGTAGAGACGCAATGCATTGCGTCTCTAACTCAGCATCATCAGCCCCTGCAGTGTCAGCTCAGGAAAGATGATCGAATTTTCCAGCTCAAACAATCTGCTGCCGCCTCCTGTTACAATGACCTTTGTTGCATTGGGCAATGTGTCCAACAGGCCTCTGACGAAAATGTGCAGGCTGTGATAAGTACCACTCTTTAACGCCTCGATCGTGGTCACAGCCCACAAGGACTCCGGCTGCCCAAAACTGAACTCCGGCAGGGCCGGGGCTTTTCTGCGCAGGGCTTTTTGTGAAATAAAAGTCCCGGGCAGGATCATGCCGCCGACATGTGTTCCCTCAGGATCAATGTAATCCACAGTCATGGCGGTTCCTGCGCTGATCAGAAGAATCGGAGGAGTGTACAGGTTGACTGCTGCGAAAATGTTCACCAGACGGTCTGAGCCGAGCATGGCCAGGTCATACTTCGAGTGAATGGAGGGGTGCAGGTCCCTTCCAACCAAATGACAGGCACACCCTTCTTTTCTAAGAAGTTTCTCTACCCTGTCTGTCACCGGCCTGACTACTGAACAGATAAAGGCTTTGTCAAAACCAATTTTTTTTTGAAGTTCTGCGACCTTTTCGGCCCTGGAAGAAGGGAAAACCTTGGTGGAATGCAGAAAGCCGTTTACACTCAGGCAGGATTTGATATTGCTGTTACCGATGTCAAGCAGGAGGAGCAAGCGGCCCTCCTGCCGGGCAGACGGTATTATCCAGTTTCATGGCAACTGAAAAAATCCCTGAAAAAAAACGATTCGCGAACTTCAGGACAGGGAAAAGCCAGGCCAGGAGAGCTATGCCACCTGCCGCAACGCTGGCCGGTTCGCCCAGTGGAGCAGCCAGCACCGCAGCTCCGAGCATGGCTATGAGCGGTGCGATGAATGTCAGAAACAGAGCTGCGTAATAGTATCGGTCAGGAGCGGATAGAAGCAGAATATCCCCAGTGGCGATCGAAAAATCGTCGGACTGAATTACGGCACTGACTTTGTCGCTCATGGGAAAAAGGGATATATCCCCACAAGCTCCACAGTGCCTGCAGCCTCCCCCTGGTCGCAGGAACTCCACGCTGATGAGTGTGCCCGTTCGATCCATCACTCTGGCCGGAACCTGCAATGTAGTCCTCCAGACTTATTAGAAACCGATCCTGGGTTCGTTACTGCTGCCGCTTTGCTGGGTGTGACGGGTGCATCCTGCTTTCCAGGTCATGCCGTCCCTGTAATAGAAAAATATTCCCTGCCCCGGGCAGAGTCTGGGTTTCCGGTCCGGGAGATAGTCGGCAATCTGATCCCACTTGACTGTGCCGGGGAACAGCTCGTTTGAAGTCCTGGTGTTGAGATAATATGTAGCGCACTCCATTATAAACTGCTGTTCCATGCTGCATTGGATATATTGATTGATGGCATCGAGATACTTTCTCAGATCTTTGGCCAGCTGAGGCTTTCCCTTTGCGAATAAGGAAACATCATCATATTTCAGGTAGTTCCTGTCCCCAACACAGGTTTCCAGATTGATGAAGATCGGCATCAGGTAAAATCCGCTTTTTTTGGCTATTGAAAAGCCGAAGTCGTAGCCGGTTACCACCATGTTCTTACCGGCCAGTCCGGCTGACACCCCGATCACAATAGCCATGAAAATCATCATGCGATATGGATTCATTGAACCTCCGCGAGCATCTCCTGAACTGTGGTCATTCTTACACACAGTCGTAAAATTGTCAACATATTACAGCCTTTATTCCACGGCAGGGGTTATGCCCAGTTCTTTCAGTTTTTCATAGATGCTTTTGCGCTGTAATCCGCAGATCCTTGAAGCCATGGAAATGTTTCCGTTGCATTCTGCAAGCAGCCTTGTGAAATATTCCCTGTCAAACCTGGCGGTCAGCTCTTTTTTCAGGGAAACATAGTCCTTGCCGGAAAGGTCGCTCCCGGAAAGCAGCCCCTCTGTAAAGCGATAAATTGATTTAAGATGCGACAAAGTGATGGTCTTTCCCTCGCCTGTAACCATTATCCGCTCGATGATATTTTTCAGTTCCCTGATGTTGCCCGGAAAACTGTAGGAACATAAAAAATCCAGTGCATCATCAGCAAACCCGGTCCACGAAAGGCCGTATTTTTCATTGAAGGATTTGAGGAAATGCATGGACAGCACCGGGATGTCTTCTGTACGCTCCCTAAGCGGAGGGAGTGCAACACTGACCACATTGAGCCTGTAATACAGATCCTCCCGGAAATTTCCTTTTCGGACTTCAGCTTCCAGATTCTGATGTGTGGCAGTGATGATTCGGCACGCTACAGGTATGAACTGACTTCCTCCGATACGGAGGATGGTTTTTTCCTGCAGGACACGCAGGAGCTTGGCTTGCAACTGCAGAGGAATTTCGCCGATCTCATCCAGAAAAATTACACCTGTACCGGCCAACTCAAATTTTCCGAGCTGAGTCGAGGAAGCTCCGGTAAAACTGCCTTTTTCAAAACCGAACAATTCAGATTCAACCAGATTTTCCGGAATAGCGCTGCAGTTAATGGGGATGAAGGGCTCGCCAGCTTTGGCACCTGCCCTGTGCAGTGCCTGTGCTACCAGTTCCTTGCCTGTGCCGGATTCTCCGCTGATCAGCACAGTAACATCGAAATCTCTGATTTTAGAAAGAAGTTTGAGTACAGGCTCCATCTTAGGGCTTTGTGTAACGATCCCTCCGAACATGCCGGAGAGGTCGCTGCAACCGGCAGATGGCAGTTGTGACGACAATCGTGAGCACAATGAGCGCAGGTCTGCGATGTTGAAGGGTTTTTTCAGATAGTCGCTGGCTCCTTCCTTCATGGCCTGCACAGCGATCTCCTCTGAGCCATAGGCAGTCATTATCACTACGAAGCGATCCGGGGAAGAGGCCCTGATTTTCTTCAAAAGATCGATGCCGTTGATTTCGGGCATGTTGATGTCCAGAAAAATCAGATCGAAGCTGTCCCAGTATGGGGGGGATGCGGAAAGCAGGGAAAAATCCTCAAGTGCCTCCACCAGATAATCCTGTTTGGTTAAAGCCCGGTGGAAGGTGTAACCGATTTCAGGTTCATCATCAATGACAAGAATGCGCATAAATACATTTTACCTTTTTCCGCTTGTGAAGGAAAGTCCGGGCATCTTCTACAAACCGATTTTTTCGCTGTCAGTGAAATATGGTATACTGGTCTGATGAAGACTGAGTGTCTGAACTACAGCCTCCCGGATGAACTGATTGCTCAAACGCCTGTCGAGCCGAGGGATCAGTCCAGAATGATGGTTGTGAATATGACTGTGAACAGTCTGCGCCATTCAAGATTTTGTGAAATCAGTGAATTCCTCAGGCAGGGGGATGTTCTGGTACTTAACGACACCAAGGTTATTCCGGCCCGTGTCCGGGGTTTCAGAAAAACCGGCGGTCAGGTGGAATTTCTTCTTTTGGAGCGCGTAAAATCAGATCGAAAAGGGCAGATATGGAAGGCTTTGGCCAGACCGGCGAAGAAACTTAAAACCGGCGAGGAAATCAGGATCGGTTGTGGACGGATTTTGACGATTACAGCAGAGTTTCCCGGAGGCATACGCGAGGTTTCGGTCTCTGAAACCGGGGATGAATGGATGACTGGGGCAGGGCAGATGCCGCTTCCGCCGTACATTCACAATTTTCAGGGAGATCCGGCGCGATATCAGACAGTTTTTGCCTCGCATCCGGGCGCAGTCGCCGCGCCGACTGCCGGGTTGCATTTTACACCTGCGCTTCTGCGCGGTTTATCCGGAAACGGCGTGGAGATCGCGCATATTACTCTGCATGTCGGGCTGGGCACCTTCAAGGAAATAGATACTCCTGATGTCGAAGATTACAAGCTGCACGAAGAAAGATTCGTCATCAGTCCTGAGTCCGCCCGGACTGTCAACAGGGCTTTGCACGATGGGCGCAGAATCATCGCCTGCGGCACAACCAGTTGCCGGGTGCTGGAAGCGAACTTCAGGGGGGGGGGCATTGAGCCCGGATGCGGAACGACCGGTCTTTACATCCGGCCAGGGTACAGATTCAAGGTGGTCGGTGCACTGATTACTAATTTTCATCTGCCGCGTACAACTCTGCTTCTGCTTGTGAGCGCTCTGGCAGGCTGGGACAGGATTGCGGAATGCTATCAGGAGGCGATAAAGCTGCGGTACAGATTTTTCAGTTTCGGCGATGCCATGCTGATCTGCTGACTTAATTCCTGGACGGAGGTGCCGATTATAATATAGAAGCTATGCCGTGAGGGTTATACTCGTGACCTTTTGCAGATACTGTGTTCCACGGCGTACAAGCGGCCGGAAATGAGGAGAAAAGATTGAACGACAACGACGATATCAAGAAAAAACCGGATTCCAGAAAGAACGATCAGGACGTCGGCGAAGCGATCAAGCATTACCTCAATTTCCTCGATAAGCAGCATCTGCTCAGCGCGGAGGAAGAAAGAGAACTGGCCAGACGCTATCGCGATGAAGCTGACGAGGAAGCCAAAAAGTTACTGATTCAGGCAAATCTGCGGCTTGTCGTCAGTATCGCCAAGAAATTCAGCAATAGAGGCATCCTTTTTCTCGACCTGATCCAGGAAGGCAATCTGGGTTTGATCAAGTCGGTCGAGAAATTCGAATACCGTCTTGGATACAAGTTTTCTACATACGCGACCTGGTGGATCAAGCAGGCCATCACACGCGCCCTTTTTGAAAAATTCAAGTTGATCCGCATCCCCAACCATGTTGTGGATCAGATATCTCAGCTTCGCAGGATCAGGGAACAGCTGGCGCAAAACCTTGGGCACAAGCCTACAGCCGAAGAACTGGCACTGGAATTGAACTGTTCAGTTCCTAAAATCAAGGAACTGACGAGCCTGATGAATGAGCCGGTGTCACTGGATGTCCCTGTGGGAGATGATGAAGGCAGTCTGCTGGGAGATTTCGTGGAATCCGGCATGATCACCCCTGAAGAGGAAGTCTTTGACAAGGTACTGAAAGACCAGATTGACAAGGCTTTAAAGACCTTGTCTCCTAAAGAGAGGGAAGTCATTATCTGGAGATTCGGACTCAATGACGGAGAACCGTTGACCTTGGAGGAAATAGGAAAAAAACTGGCGGTTACCAGGGAACGCGTCAGGCAGATAGAGGACAAGGCCCTGAAAAAGCTGCGGCGGCTTTCTCACCGCGAAAAACTGACTGATTTCGAAATCAAGTAACCAGATGAGCAATTTTGCTGAACTGTTGGAACGGCTTTCATCCTCCGATCCCGGGGATGTCAGGGAAGGCGTGAACATTCTATTGACCGGAAAATCCGGCTCCCCGGCTGTTCTAACTTTGTTCGAAGAATTGGATGATAATCCATCTTTTCTTCCCAAGGCCCGAGAGATATTTTCACTGGTTCCGCGTCAGGAACTGTATTCCAGACTCCCGCAACATCTTTCCGGGTTGAGGTCTGAAGAATTCGGCAAAGCATTGTCAGCTGTCGTAGCTGATGATGATTTTGAAACCAGCAGGTTTCTGACGGAACTTTTTTACAGTCTGGATTCCGGCAGCAAGAAGAAAATTGTTCTGGAAATGATCGGAAAGATGGATACCCTTCCGTTAGATCCGGATCACGCCGTGATTGACCATTACCTTGACCAGAACCGGTTTCTTAGAGAAATGGGAATTTTATTCAATCATCCCGCCCGTGAGATCCGTGACAAGGGCCTGATGCTTCTTTCCTCGACAGGCTCCACTAAGGCGACCGGCCTATATCTGGGTTTTTTCCGGCGCGAGCCGAGCAATGATCTCAAGCTCAGATGGATCAAGTATTTATCAAGATTCAGCCACGCCGATGCTCTGGCCATGATCGGAGAAGTGGCTGATGATATGGGGACAGAACTGCTGGATGATCTGAACATTTTCCTCAGGGAGGTGGCTCGGACGAATCCCGCACTGTTTCTGGACTTCCTCACAGGTGTTAAAACCAAGAAAAGTTTTTTTTCAGGAGTTTCCCCCTCTCTGAAAGGCATTGTGGACCTGGAATTTTTGCCGCGACTGACCGAGGCATCACTCAACAACCCGTCTCTGGAAAGCAGGAAGGCTTTTTTTGCCGCTGTGGAAAACCTGGTCTCCTACCAGGTGGAAAAGAACAGAATGCTGGAAAACGGGTCGAGCCAGGATCTTTGTCGCAGCGAAGTGCGGAAGCTGCTCGAGTCCAAGGACCGGACCATCAGGCAGGGCGTGTTTGTCCTGATGCTCAAGTTCGGCGGTCCTGGTATTGCTTCAGTAATGGAACATTACCTGAAAACCGATGAAGAAGAACAGAAATTCATCGAGAAATATCTGCGCGGAATATCCCCTGAACTGGTGCTGCCGCTTTTAAACGATATGATGAGCCTTAATAACCAGACAGCCCTGAAGTCACTGGTTCAATTGATTCGCAACATCGAGAACCAGGAATACATTCCTTTCATCGTCAGGGTGATCGCCAGGGAAGAATCGATGCGCGATTCGGCAATCGACTGCGTCAAGCAAATGGGATTGTCCGCGAAGTACCAGTCGCTCTGCACTGATCCCGATGAAGAAATACGATACTGGGCATGCTATCTCCTGCGGTTTTTCAAGACTGATTCAACGCTCAAGATGCTCAGGGAAAGAATGGCTGATCCCAGCATCAGGGTGCGCTCCGTTGTGGTTGAAACCATGTATTACTTTGACGGTTTCAGCGGAATGTTCGGTTTTCTTGAGGAAGCATTCGATGATCCGGACGAGGGTGTGAGAGAGAAAGCTGTTGATGTGCTGGGGCTGATCGGATCTGATGAAGCGCATGGCATGCTTCAGAAAAGCCTGTCCAAGTTCAATAACCAGAGGCTCAAGGACAAGATCGTAGGCTATATCACGGCTAAGAAGAAACAGAGCCTGTTGGAGAATTTCGACCAGTTGCCGAAAGACCAGCGGACTGTGATGGCGAAAAGCATCTATCGCTTAGACCGCAATCTGATCGAGGATCTGAAAGCCAAAATGAACGATCTCAGCCCTGATGTGCGGTTCAAGGCTGTTGAAATCCTGACCACGATCACTGACAAAGGCGATCTGTCAATTGTCCCGCTGCTGCACAAAGCCGCCTCAGACCCTGACAAAAAGGTGAGGGCAATGATTACCGAAGCATTGGGACGCAGCGGGGACAAGATTTCCTATCGCATTCTTCTCAAGCTGCTCAATGATCCGAACGACCGTGTTCGCGCCAATGTGGTTGAAAGCCTTGAAAAATACGGTAAAACCGAAGAGGTCATTTCTTTGCTCGTTCCTTTTCTGGAGGACAAGAACAACCGTGTCAGGGCCAATGCGATCATCGCGTTATGGAGGCTCGGGTACAAGAACATCTGGCACTCAGTGAAAAGCCTTCTGGACAGCGATGATGCCATATTTGTGGCGAGCGGGTTGTTCGCTCTGCGGAAAATCGAATTCAAGGGGCCATTCGAATTTTTGCACAAATATTTCTCGATGGATTCGAGCATCCTGAAAATAAACCTTCTGATTACACTGGAAGAACTGGGAGCAGTCAACCAGTTCCGCAACGGAATCAGGAAATTTCTCAAAGACGATGACCAGAGGGTCAGTCAGAAAGCGCTGGAGTTACTGGAAAAATGATTATACTGGCAGGTACTGAACTGCAGAAATTTTTCAGCAGCATGCGCTCTGCTCTCAGCGCCAATATTTTTCACGATCCCCGCATGATCATTTTTCTCATAATCTGCGGACTGCTGGCGACAATCGCTGCTGCGTATTTCGCCTGGAACTGGTACAGCAACTGGCGCGACCAGAGACGAAAGGACCTGATGGTCAGGCTTTTTCTGTCTGCAAGGTGCGGACTGAATGCAAGAGAAAAGTCCTGGGTGGAGGCTCTGGTGGTGCGTGAAAAAATCCGGCCCACTTACCGCATACTCACAAACAAGAATCTTCTGAAGCGCTATCTGAAAGACGCTTCAGCCCGCTCCTTTGATCAGGATTTTTTGATTTTAAAGGTGTTCAGGGATCAGTAACCTTCAAAGTCCGGCTGTCGAAGGTTTTTTGTTGAGCCTGGAATACAGAGGGCAATCTTTGGCCTCTTCACGGCAGTAACCGTATGAAATACAGGTCGGTCCGGCTTTTTCAAAAATGGGGAGACATTGGGGGGGAGACATTGGGGACGCGTCT
>JAQTRI010000362.1 GCA_028711905.1 Candidatus Wallbacteria bacterium
AACAGCTCTCTTCAGGTCTCAGGATTAACCGCGCGGCTGATGATGCGGCTGGTCTGGCTGTTTCGGAAAAAATGCGTGCGCAAATCTTTGGCTTAGATCAGGCGCAGACTAATGCGTCAGATGCTATATCCATGATTCAGACCGGCGAAGGTGTTATGGATACTGTACACTCCAGTTTGCAGCGCATCCGCAAGCTGATTCTTCAGGCATCCAACGACACTTACACTTCCCAGGACCGCAAGTACATCCAGGATGAAATCAACGAACTGGTAGGGGAAGTCGACCGGATCTCCCATTATACCGAGTTCAACACCAAAAAGCTGTTGAATGGCGACGCGGTAGGAAACATCTCCAGTAACAGCAACCAACTGCTTACCGGTGCGATTGTCGGTGACAAGGTGATCAGTGCGGATTACTCCGTTACAGTGCTTAAAGCCGGCAGTGCTTCCAATGTTTTCGGAACAGTCGGTTTTACCGCTACTGAAAACACCATGTCAACTGTCGACATCGCAAGCGGTTCTGAGCTGCACATCATGATGGATGGTAAGACTTCGATCATCCAGCTGGATGCCAGTGACACTCTTCAGGACCTGGTGAACAAAATCAACAGTTCCAAATCTGGCGTACAAGCCGGATACACTACTGTCGGCGCGGAAAATTACCTGACTATGACCGCCATTCATTCCGGATCACGCTTTAACATAGGTTTCGGCAATGATCCGGATGGCGCTGCTTCCAAGCTTGGGATTTTCGGCGGCAACATCGATTCAGAGGATGACGATACAGTTGCTGTTGCTGGCCAAACTTACTATCGTTTCACAAGCGGCACCAATACGCAGATTTCGATCACCAATATCTCCAATCAGTCGATTTTCCCGACAGATGTTGCTTTTGGTGTCAGTCTTGGCGTGTTTGAATCCGAATCAGATATCTTTACAGAGAAGGAACTGAGCAATCCGATCGATTATGCAACTGGTGCAGCTGATGCGGCGAGTGCGGCACAACTTTCCACCAGTGAGCTTTTGAAAGGCATTGCAATCAGAGTTGATGAGGACCTGGATTTCGGTTTTTACGATGTCAACACATGGAATCCTGCAACTGATCATTATTACAGGGCTGCGACCCCCAACGCTTCGACCCAGGACGGTGCAGGGGATATGTCGATAGCCTCAACCAGGCTCTATGTGCGCGACAATCGTCAGGTCTTTCAGATCGGTTCTAATGAAGCCCAGACCGTGACTGCAGCTTTTGGAAACATTTCAGCAGAAGCCCTCGGTCTGACAGTCAATCTTCAGAACGGAGGATTTGATTACAACGGCAGAACCAAACTCGAAACCGGTGAAGTAACCGGCGATTTCAGCATGAACATCAGTGTCATGACCAAGGAAAGTTCTGAAGAAGCCCTGAAAATCGTTGATTCAGCCATTGACCGCGTCAATACTGTGCGCGGAAGGCTCGGCGCTTATCAGAACTCACTGGAAAAGAGCGTGGATTATCTCGGAATCGCCTATGAAAATCAGTCGGCATCCGAATCCCGCATCCGCGATCTGGACATGGCCAAGCAGATCACTGAGTTCGTCAAGCAGCAGATTCTCATGCAATCCGGTACCGCGATGCTGGCGCAGTCCAACATCAAGCCGGAGTCCGTGCTTAATCTGCTGAGCTGACACAGGACTTGAGAATTCCCATCGACATGAACATACCCGGGGGGGAGCCCCCCGGGTTTTTTTTAACCCTTTTCAATAGAAATCAAATAGTTAACATAATATATATTATAGGACATTGAATGTTTTTAGCTTTTCCTATATCCAGGCTTGCTTAATCTCAAAACAACTACAATTGCAGGAAGAATCTTGCGAGAAATTCCAGATGTTTTTCAGTGAGATTTTTCTGTAAGAAGCCGAAGGACTGCTTTGAACTTTGATTGTTGAGCAAAAGAGATAATGAAACTGTGATCATGTTGTCGGTGGGCAGGACATCTGATAAGAGATTGAATGCGCGCTGCAGAGATTCGCCTTCGGCATTGACGAAATTTTTATTAAAAAGGCTGTCTGCCTCCTCAATCCGTCCGTTGCGTAAAAGTGCCTTGGCTGCGAACAGCTCGATTTCCATGTCACCCTGATAGCGTGACAGCAATTCATCAACAAGGTTGTGCTGACCGAACCAGCCGCCAAGGTGAATCAAGGCCTTGAAATATGACAAAGCCAAATCACGCTGATTCGCATCGCAAAGTTTATTCAGGAGAAAAAGATTGTTTTTCAAACCCATGCGGCCGAAGCTTTCGAGCATGCACGACTTCATTGATAAAGACTCATTGGGGAATTTTTCTTCACAGACAGAGAGAAACGGTCTGTTATTGAAGTTGCAGAGCACTTCTACAGCCTTTTCACGGTTTTTATCATTGTGTGATGTGTTAAAGATCCATAAAAGGACTTCCTTCATCTGTTCAATTGAGTCGGATTTGGACTCTTGAAGAAACTGCAAAGCTTCAGAGACCAGGATCTGATTATCGATTCCCAGAAGGTACAGGGCAATATGGCGGCAGGCAGCGATTTTAAATTTAGATGCGATTTTAAGCATCAGGATAACTGAATCATCGCTCGGGGGAGCTACTTTACGGGCAAGATGCTTTTTGTCATTCACGCTGAGGAACTCGTTCCGCACGCGATCGTCACTGCTCCTGATCAGAAGATCGAACATGAAAAACGGTTGTCCCGAAGAGGTTGCGCTTAAACCATCGAGCAACTGGAAAAACTCTTTCCAGTCTTTGTTCGGCGCGCCTGATTTCAGATTTCTGACGATTCTAACCAGAAGATCATGAAAAACCGCGTCACAGTTCTTTTCCAGCAGGCTCATAGCTTGTCTCGCTGCGTAGCCGGCTAAAAAATCCGTAACAAAAGATTCCGATTTCTCGCGGTTGGCGGAAGCTACAGAAAGTGCGGTATTGACAATCTGCTGGTGATAAAGAACAGGGAATGAACTGAAATTTTCAATGATGAACTGTAACAGGGCGAAATCGCCAAAGCCTTCCAAAGCCCGGAGCGCAGCAAGTCTGACAATATCATCCTTGTGGGACAGGAATTTCCAGATCGACTGCCTGGAATTGTCGTTTCTGCTCCGCCCGAGGCAACCGATAATGATGTTTGTCAGGTTATTGGTGTTTACAGTATGCAGCAGTCTCACGAGTTCCTGCACATCACCCATCGCCAGGTACGCCTCAGCTAAGCTTGAGATTATCGTGTTATCGCTGGAATGCTGAAAGCGAGCCAGGAAAGGAATGACACTGTGATCACCGAGTTTACCACAGGCGAAAATCGCGGCAGCCTGAAGATCCTTTGACGGCAGATCCAAAAATGGGACTGCATACTTGAAGTTTTCCCTGTCTCCAAGTTCGCCGAGAGCTCGCAAGGCAGAAGCCTGGACATCTTCACTTCCACTTACTGCCAGAAGATGCTGAAGATAACCTGCTGAACGCGCTTCCTGGAATCTTCCGTAAAATGACGCCAGTTTTTTCTGGATCGATTTAACGCTTGATTGTTCCAAAAAACTGATTGCCGGATAAACATCTGCGCCAGGTGGTACGACTAAATTGTCAAGAACGGTCTCCACCAGATCGGAATTGTCTCGTTCCCTGGAAAGAACATCAGAAAGCAGTTTCATGGCTGCAGCAGATTTGAAGCGCGCGATCAGCCTGATGAGATATTTTTTTGCGTCAGTGTAATCCGGCATCAAAGCACCTCAATGATTCTATCGACTACACCTCGTGAAAAAACACCTGGAATGATAATACCGCGTTTCAGTTGCCCGGGCGTTACACATGAGGCGATGGCTTCGGCAGCACGAATTTTGGCCGCATCTGATAGAATGGTCTGTCTCTTTTTGATCAGTGCGGAAAAAATACCGGGAAAAGCCAGCACATTATTGATCTGGTTGGGGAAATCGGATCTACCGGTGGCTACTACAGCCGCTCCTGCATGACTTGCTTCCTGGGGCATGATCTCAGGGTCAGGATTGGCCAGTGCAAAAACAATCGGGTTCTTTCCCATTGATTTCACTTCTTTTCCAGTGATCAATCCAGCGGCAGACAAACCCAGAAAAAAATCAGCTCCGTGCAAGGCCTGTTTCATGGGTACAACTTCCATTTCAGGCAGAAGAGAGGCGAGATCTTCAAGGTATACATCGTTT
>JAQTRI010000026.1 GCA_028711905.1 Candidatus Wallbacteria bacterium
GATCCCGGAGTGCTCTCATACATGCTCGTTCTTCTCGGAAAAATCGGCGGTGAAGAAGATATCCTGATCATTGCCAAAAATCTTAAGCATCAAAGCGCGCAAGTCAGGATCAATGCGGTAGAGGCTTTCAAGGGATTGAAAAGTCCGATGTGTTTTGATTATGTTCTACCTCTTCTTTCAGATTCAGAAGTTAAAGTCAGAATCCACACAGCTGAGTACTTGTTTCTAACAGATGAAGAAAAGACAATAAGGCACCTTGAAAACATTCTGAAAAGCGGAAAGATTGTGGATTATGAAAGAGTTATCGAGTTTCTGAAAGCGAGTGATAGCTTAAAAGTCAAAGAATTTGTTAGCTACATTACAAAAAATCTTGATGAGTTAAAAAACAGCAAGATATCTTACCTCCAAGATCAAAAAGCGCGCTTGACAGTTCTTAGCAAAGCCAAGGAAATCATTCAAGAAGTTGAAAAAATATCTCCAGATGAGTTATCCGAAAACATACACAACAAGATAAATCACTATAGAGCATGCCGGGAAAGGATTAACGCGTACCAAGGTACTCTTAAAAAAATACCCGACCACATAAGCAGAACGAAATCGCTGGAAAGCTCAATCAAACAACTCAGTAAGGAAACAGCTCAGATTCATGAAGAGATTTCAAAGGAATCGGAAGGCTTCGCGGAAAAAATATTGTTTGCAGTAGCACATGAGGAATTGAAGCCCGATCCTTCTATTGGTGAACTTGTCAGGCTAAGTGGAGAAATTGATCATTTAAAGGCAGAAAGTGAGTCTTTGAATTCTGCCGCTGGTTTTGCAGAAAAATCCAAAGCTAAAGTGCAGCAAACAATTCTGTTCAGTAAGATAAAAACCATAGAGATTAGAAAAAAAGCATCTTGCAGAGAATTTGAAAAGAATGTTGTAGAACAAAAGGCAGTCGGGACTTACAAATCACCTTCAACTGAGGTGTATGTCAATGTTATAGAAAAAAAAATCAAGATATTTGAGAACGATCTAAAAAATCTGGAAGTAAAAAAAGCTGAATTGGATCATTATTTAACAAATATAGCAACTGATCTGAAAATAGCCAAACCTTTTAGTTCAGAAAATCTTACAAAAGTAATGATTACCATTGAAAGCGATATGGCTAAACTGAAAATTGAACTGGAGCAGATCGAAAAAGACACTGTTACTGACATGATTCAGGAAGTTCAGACTTTTCCACGGTTGGTTGGGATACTTGAGGATTTACGATTGGTTCCCGTGAGTAATCCTTCTGTATTCTGTGAAACTCTTCGAAATGATGAGGATCAAATCACAAAGCGCAAAACAGATATCGAAAAAAGGAATAAAAATACTGATCGCCCACGGAAAAAACGGTTTTTATTTATCTTGATTGCTTGCACTTTTGGGATTGTAGCGTTCGTAACAACTTTTAAGAAAACAGGATGGTTCAATTCTGATGGATCAATAATTAAGCCTACACCGGTTGAAGCAGTTCGCTTGCCAGTAGGGCAGGCACAAGTAATACATCCGGCTTTCGGAAAGAATTCAAGTCTTAACAATGAAGCCTCATTAGATGATAACCTAAAAAGGCTACATCAAAAAACATGTATCCCCAATCTCCGGACTCTTGAAAGTGCACTTGAGATGTTTCTCATGGACAATGCTGGTAAAGCAAACAATATAGGTCAACTTATTCCCTACCTTGTACCCCATATTGGAAATTTTTCACCAGAATGTCCGGATGGCGGAAGTTACAGTATAAAAAATGAAGCTTCTTCATTCATAGAATGTAGTATCCACGGATCATTACATAATCTGCGTGAAATTGAGCGATCGATAAACCAAAGCGAAAATTATGGAAATCAATACGCTGAAAACAAAGGCAAAGAGGTAAGTAATGATTCCAAGAATAGCAAGATCAGGGCACTTAAAACCTTCGCTAACCCGATTGATATGAGTTTAACTCTTGGGCAAGCAATGGATACCTATCCTTACTTTGAAAATGTAAGCTGGGATAACTTCATTTCGGATAGAGGAAGGGACATCGTCCAAGTACGATGCAAAATTGATTTCGAAAAGACGATTACAGCACACATGGAAGCAATGCAAAACTCCAATAACCAATATGCGTTGTTGGAGTATGGGGGCGCTGCAGAAGCCTGTAAAGCTCTTTTGATAGATGGCCACTTTACTACCTATGTTACAATCGTCCTTCAGTACGCTTACATTGCACAAGTGAATTCATTTAACTTTCAAAATTACATGTTAGAGTATAGATTTCCCGATGGAAATGTGAAGCAGAAAGTATTAACTGAACAGGATGCGAGTAATCTCCTGACGGGTATCTATTCGGGAAAACCTATTAATATGGCTCAAGTTATCATGTTACAATGCGAATTCTTTCAATATGAATAAGCAGAGGGACTGTAAAAAGAAAAAGTTACTTATCGTCTCGGGCGCTGGGGCTTCAAAGGAATTTGGTTTTCCTTTGTCAACAGATGTTGATCCTTTACTCTTTGAAGCATCGAAGCAATACTTCCATTTAGCATCTGAACCCAGCGGTAATCTGTACTCGTTTATCCGTGATAAAGTAAAGCGATACCATGACAATTGCGGTGACCTATGTTTAAAAAAGAGGTGAATTATGAAGAAATACTCTATCAAATATCACTTTTGGCTCTGAACCTTGGAGATGATAATTTTGGACATGCAAATGTTGTGTGAACTTTTTAATGCGGGTAATCTAACTACAAAGCAATTCGTACAAGAGTTTATCAATCATTATGGCATACCAACAATGGAGTGGATCCAGGAACCATTTTTTTATAGAAATGTTTGGTTTTGCATTTTACCTATAGGTGTCAAAGTTACAACAACTGATTCCTACGGTCTTGAAATTGAGTATGTAACTTCCAGAGAGGAGTTTTCTTTTGATTGAATACATTGTTGGATAAGTTCTACTGGACTTGCGGTTCCAAGTACTGCACAACTCAAACATTGGAGGAGTAATTAATGACCACATTCACTATCACCCCTCATGTAGATGCAACTCAGGAGTTTATAGAGATCGCGAACGACTTTGCAAATCCACTTGACTTAATCCGTGAAGGTATTAGCAACTCCTATGATGCCTCTGCACAAAATATTACAATTACTTTTGATGTGATTGAACCCTATGGAGAAAGGATATTGAAAATTGTTCTGGAAGATGATGGGGTTGGAATGGGCCGTGATGAATTGCAGAGTTTTTTTGATTTAGGTAACTCCCCAAAGCGTAATGATCGAACAAAAATTGGGGAAAAAGGACATGGTACGAAGATTTTTTTTAACTCTAAACAGATAAATGTAGAAACTGTAAATGATAATGTAAAAAGAATTGCAGTTTTAGATAATCCGTATCAAAAGCTTTTTTCTAGGGAAATTCCGCAAGTTAATGTTGAGGAGATACAAAGAGTAAATTTTCCTTCAGGGACTAAGATTATTATTCTTGGGTACAACAACAATCGTTGCGATAGATTTACACACGATATTATTAAAGACTATATCTTATGGTTTACTAAACATGGATCAATCTCACTGCAAGAAGGAAACAATATTCACTCCGTTTGTTTAAAGCTAAAAGGTTTAGGTTCTGATGAGCATGAGATTATTCCAGCCAAGCATTATTTTCCGGATGAAAGTCCTGGAATGGATCAACTGTTTGAAACACACCTTACTAAAGCTCCACACTACTATTGCAAAAGAGTACAGAAACGCGGAAATTTGAGGAATTTTCCAGATATTTCGTACACTGCAATTTTTTCTATTGAAGGCAAGCAAGTAAAATACAATTCTAATCCAATGATTCGTCGTAAGGGATATCGCTCTCCCGAAGGTGCCTATACCATCCAGGAGAGATATGGATTGTGGGTATGCAAAGATGGAATCCCGATTCAGAGAAAAAATGAATGGATCTTGTTCAAAGGGTCCGAATATACTAAATTGCATGCTTTTGTTAACTGCCAATCCTTAAGATTAACAGCTAATCGAAGTTCTATTGAGAACACTCCTTCCGAGGTGCTCAGTGATCTGAAAATAGCTGTTCAAAGCATTTATGATGAACTCGCAAACAGCTCTGATTGGACAAATATGGAATGGCTTGAAGAGGAAGCAGAATCCTACCATACTATTGAAAAAGAGAGGACTCAATTTGAATGGCGAAAGAGAAAACTTAATCGCTCAAAAATTGCGAAGTACAAAAACTACACTTTGGTGGAGCCAGATCGTGAAATTGGTGTGTATTCATTGTTTCTCTTGGTATCTTTCTTAGAGCCAGAACTATTTCCATTCCAAATTCTCGATTATGATACCCATGATGGAATTGATGTAATCGCCAAAGGTGATAGAACAAAACCAATTTCTCAGTCTCGGATGTTTTACATAGAATTCAAAAAACTATTGAGTAAGTCCTTTAATCACTCTTTTGAAAACTTAAAAAGCATTATTTGCTGGGACACAGATTTGTGTCATGAAGATGTTGTAGTTGATTTGAATAACGAAGAGAGAAAGTTTCAGATAATCACACCTGCCGCAAATAGAGATTACACAAGATTTTTTTTGGAAAATCCAAGGAAGGTAGATAAAATCGAGGTTTATGTCTTGAAGTTGTTTTTGAATGAAAAATTAGGAGTCGAATTCCAAACAAGAACTAACAATGATGTTGCATAGTCTCGATTACCTAAATTTTCTTGTGCTGTGTATCAACAGAAATAGGTGTTGCGCAACCTCGGAGGTCATTGATGCTGAAACGCCTTTACGCCAACAACTTTCGCTGCTTGGTCAACTTTGAACTGAAGTTCGATGAGCTGACCCTGCTGCTCGGTCCTAACGGCAGCGGCAAATCCACGATCTTTGATCTGCTTTCCGGCATCCGCCGTCTCTTAGCCGACAACGCCAGGATCAGCGATGCCTTCCCTCCTGAAGAGTTCACTGCCTGGATCGATTGCCCGGAACAGACGCAGACCTTTGAACTCGATGTTCAGGGCCATGACGGCCTGTTTTCTTACAAACTGGTTACAACCTTCATGAAAAGCACAAAAAAACAGCGCATCGACATCGAGCAGCTTCTGCATGACGGCAAACCTGTGTTTCAGTTCCAGAAAGGCGAAGTTCAGTTGTACCACGATGACCACCAGCTTGGTCCGAAATACTCTTTCGACTGGACGGTTTCAGCCCTGGCCACGATCGGAGAGCGCAACGACAATAAAAAACTGAGCTGGTTCAAAAAGTGGATTTCGTCTCTGATGATCGTCAGCCCTCAGCCCAGGTCCATGACTTCAGAGACTAAGGATGAGTCGGCATGGCTGGACCCCAACGGCCTCAACTTCGCTTCATGGTACAGATACATCTCCCAGGAGCATCAGGATAAAATCATGGCACTTTCAGAAAAACTGCGGAAAGTCATTCCCGGATTTCATGCTTTCAAGCTGGAACTGGCAGGAAAACACCGCATCCTCAAGGCAGGTTTCATCAACGGGGATCACAATGCTTCGCCCCTGTTCTTCGATTTCGAACAGCTTTCCGACGGGCAGCGCCAGCTGATCGTTCTATATTCGCTGCTGATCGGGTTGAAGCACACTGTGCTGCTCGATGAGCCGGAAAATTATCTGGCTCTTGCTGAAATTCAACCCTGGCTGATGGAATTAAAAGACGCCTGCGGAGAATCCCTGAACCAGGCAGTGCTCATCAGCCATCATCCCGAACTAATCGATTATCTCGGCCGCGAATGCGGCAAGTGGATCGAGCGTGAACCGTTGGGACCTGTCAGAGAAAAAAACCTGCCTGAGAAATTCACAAACGGATTCAGACTTTCCGAGCAGATCGCCAGAGGGTGGACTGAATGACAGGACGACGAGTGCAGATTGTCATCCTCTGCGAAGATTCCCAGCATGAGGTTTTTGGCAGGCGTTTTCTCAAACAAGCCGGGTGGGAGAACAGCGATTTCAGAGTCGTAAAATCACCTGAAGGCAAAGGCTGCGCCAGCCAATGGGTCAGGAAGAAATTTCCTGAAGAGCTATCAGCGTACAGGCAGCGGAAAAACAGAGCTGCTTCATGCCTGATTGCCGTCATCGATGCCGATAATTTATCCGTGCATGAACGAATTCGCGAACTTGAGCAGGAATGCATGGATCAGGGAATGGTTTGCAGGTCAAACGATGACTGCGTAGCTTTTGTAATACCCAAGCGCAATATTGCATCATGGGTTCACCACTTGCTTGGCGAAGAGGTCAATGAGTCGGATGTTTACAGAGAACTGGAACGGGAAAGCCTGTGCCAACCGGCAGTCGCTCAACTGGCAAACATCTGCAACAACAGAGATACCGGCACATTATTGCCGTCTCTGAAAGACGCCTGTCAGGAATACAATGAACGCATCAGGATTTTGAAAAGTTGAAACAGAAGATTCCCGGAGGCTCACTATGGCTCATGCACTCGACAAAACCACCATCAAAGGCTTCAAGTCCATCAGGGAGTTGAAGAATTTCAGGAAGAACTGAATAAAACGAGCTTTGACAATCATCGGAAAATGGAATGGGAGACCTGAGATGGAAAGCGCTGTCCGGCAGTTTACCAAGTACACGCTTCGCAAAAGCCGCACCGGGAAAATGGCACTGATCAAGGCCGCTTCGCAGGATGTGGGGGACGCGGACAGTGAAAACCTGCGTTTTCTGCAGCTTGTGCTGGAAAGCGAAAAAGACCTGCAACTTCGGGAAATGGTGAAAAAGGCTCTGAATAACAAGGCATCCCGCCAGTCAGCTGAGACCGGGGTGACCTTAGATTCTGTACCCCGAAAAATGACATCCTATCAGATCAGCAAATCAAGATACTTAGATCAGACTGCCCCGGCTTTTCTTGAGCGCGAAATGAAAAAGCGCATTCGCGATAACGCGGACGATCCTTTTTTCAGCAATGCACCTTCCTGCGGATTTTTGCGCAAAGATCTGGTGGAATTGATCAAACGCATTCTTCCAAGCCCTCCGCTCTGGGCTTTTTTTATACCCGGACTGCCATGTGAAGACGGAAGCGGTCTTATATATGCCGATCTTTTAATCCTGTCTAACCGTATCAGGCCGCAGAAAAAGCATTTTACAGATAACGGACTGTGCGAAGCCCTGTCGTCCATGGTGCCGGACCTGTATTACATCATAGTGCTGTCAGGAACCGATGGATTGTACTTTTTTACCAGGGGTGGTCTGGAATGGACGCATACATATCACTGCCGGATCGGGTACGGAGAAATCGCTGAATGTCATGTAAAGGGCCGGGACTGCATGGTTCGGCTGAACAATGGAGAAGTGCTGCCATTTGTCGGCCTGGATACTGGAGTCTCCGATGAAATCGAGATTGCGGTTCAACTTGGCAGGGTTCTGCAGTCAGGGACTGATTTCGATAAAATGACGCGTGAAAAGGATAAGCTCAGCATCCTGCTCAAGGCTCGTATTATTTCCCGCAGTAATTATGAACAGCGGTTGAAACGGATTACATCTGTTCTTGAAAAGATATTGTCCGGGGACAAGCTCGAACAGTTGCTGACATCCCTGGCTCACGGGGGGCGCGTATCAGGCCGGGCCAGCGATTTTCTGATCCGTGAATGCGGCAGAGAACTGTGCATACTTTTCAGCGATATTGTCGGATATTCGGCCAAGTGCCGGGAACTGGGTACAGTATCCGTGATGGGACTTCTCAGTATTTACGAGCGTATCGGGGGAGAAATTGCCGCCTCCTGCAATGGCACTCTTCTGAAAAAAATCGGGGATGGCCTGCTGTTTACCTTTGATGACCCGCTTCAAGCATTGCATGCTGCACGCATGATGCTGGAAAAAATCTCGTCAGAAAATACCCGCCTGGAGCCGGAACTGAGATTTCAGGTGCGAACCGTTCTTACAAAAGGCACAGTGTTTGTCAAAAAAGGGGATGTGTTCGGCGACTCGGTAAACATTGTTTCGCGCATCGAAAAAGAGGCGAATGCGGGCGAAATCGTAGCTACAGAAGAGTTTATCCGCGCTATACCGGACAGGTCCGGTTTCCGCGACATCGGTGAGCGAGAAATCAGGGGCTTTGACGGAACGGTCCGACTGTTCAAGACCGATGCCCATCCCAGTGATGAAGCATAACCGTTTCCAGCGCCCCGCCTTTGTGTTAAAATCCTGATTATGGATAACCGGGAAAAGAACTTTCTGCGAGTGCAGGAATTCTTCACTCACGAGTGGCAGGCATATTCCGCTGCCGGGAAAAGCGTTCACCACAACTGGCTGCATTTTCATGTTCCAGGGGAGGAGGAATTGCTGCGCCGGGAATGGCGCACATCAGGGCTGTTCCGCAGATTCATCTCGGATGTGAAAGATGCGCGCTCGCTGGTTAAGGATCTGGAAAAACTGCCGGACATCCGGAATCTATCCAGTCAAGGCTTAGCTGCGCATGAGATGTTTGATCTGAAAAAATTCCTCAGGCATTATCGCGAAATTCATCGTGCGTGGCGCCTGTTCAATCCCCGCCCGTTTTCTTTTCATTCAAACTATGACAAACTCTGGCGTTTGCTCAATAAAGGTCAGGATGAGACCTCTTTCGCGATTTCCGATGCTTATTCCGGAAAACTGCGCCGGATAAGAATCGACCTCGCTGCTGTGCGGAATGAACAGGCATCGGTAAAAGACGCTTTTCATCGCAAACTGGAGCGGGAACTGGGCTTGAAGACCCTGATCAGCGGAAGCGAGTTTACCTTAGATCATCATTCTCCGATTCTCGCATCAGTGCAGGAGTGCGGATGCGTCACTCCTATCGAGCGGATGCCGGATTATCTCCTGTTCCGTCTGATTTATCCGCCGAAGATTGAGGAATTGAACCGGAACCTGGCTCTGTTGCGCGAGAGTGAACGAAGCGAAGAGCGTAAGGTGCTGGAAACTTTGAATCGGGCTGTCAGCCGTGATCTGGATCACATCAAGCGCGATGCCTGCATGCTGACCGAGTGGGAGAGGTGTTACACCAAGGCCCTGGCCGGCGAAAAATGGGGTCTGGCAAAGCCCACATTGGGGAGGACTTTTACCGTCAGCCGCGGGCGCCTGATCCCGCTGGAGCAGGAACTGACAGCATTATCACTTTCCTATGAGCCGCTGGACCTGAAAACCAGGCGCGCATCAGTCATCATCTGCGGCCCGAACATGGGCGGCAAGACCCAGGCACTCAAGGCCATCGGGTTTCTGCAGGCTCTGTTTCAGTATGGCTGGTTTGTACCTGCAGAGAAGTTCAGCTCACGCCTGTACCAGGACATATTCTGCTCAGCTACCGAGTGTTTTCCGGAAAAAACCGGACTTTCCAGTTTTGGCGCTGAGATCAGTTACTTAGCTGGAGCGCTTTCCAGTGGCAAGGGCGATTGCCTGTTTCTTCTGGACGAATTTTCGCGCACTACCAATGTCAAAGAAGGGCTGGCCCTGACCAGGGCATTGATCGAGTATTTCGCCGGTCATGTTTCCACTTTGTTCCTGACCACGCATTATGATGTTCTTTCTGTCGCTCATGCCGACAGATTCCACACTGGAGGGCTGCGTGACCGGGACAGGCTGACTGAGCTTTATCGGATGGAGGGAGCGGAAAAAATCGCGCAGCTGCATAGAATGATGGATTTCCGCCTGTATCCCGCAGGCAGGAATAAACCGCAGCGCGAGGCCGTTACCATAGCTGCAGTGCTCGGTTTGCCCGAAGACATTGTTAAACGGGCAGGAGAGTTGCTGAGCAGGAAGTGATCCGGCTGAAGTTGTTGACACACATGCACCGCAGGCATACGATGAAGGCATGGAAATATTAAGCCTGATCGGCAATATCTCGAATTCCACCAGGGCTCTTAAAAACCGGAACTACCGCCTGTTTTTCTGCGGCCAGCTCGTGTCCCAGATCGGGTCCTGGATGCAGAGCATCGGCTTATCCTGGCTGGTCTATCGGATGACAGGCAACCCGCTTCTGCTTGGCACAGTGGCCTTTATCGGCGATCTGCCGACATTTCTGTTCGCCACCACAGCAGGAGTGCTGGCGGACCGGTTCGACAAGCGCAGGATGATCATCCTGCTGCAGACCCTGTTCATGTGCCAGGCTTTTGTGCTGGCGGTTCTCACCATCTCCGGCCGGATCACTGTGCTTCACATTGTCGCATTGAGCCTGTTCGCCGGCTTGATTACAGCCTTTGAGACTCCGACCAGGCAGTCTTTTATCGTTGAGATGCTGTCCGACCGCGAAGCTCTCAGCAATGCCCTGGCTCTCAATTCAGTGTTGTTCAACAGTTCACGCTTAGTCGGTCCCGCAATAGCCGGGTTGATGATTCTGTCATTCGGCGAGGGGATGTGCTTTCTGATCAATGCTGTGACCTATATAGCCGTGATAGCGGCTTTGTTTTTAATTCATGTTCCTGGGCGGGAGAAATCGGACAAAAGCAGAGGATTCAGATCCGAGTATCGCGAGGGGTTGCGTTATATCGTGCGCTCCGTGCCTGTGAAACACCTGTTGATCCTTCTGGTCTGTGTCAATCTGGTCGGCATGAGCTACCGCACTCTTTTGCCAGTGTTTGTCAAGGATGTCCTGAATATGCACGCCGATGGTTTCGGATTTCTGATGTCAGCCATGGGTGTTGGAGCGCTGTTCTCCGCGATATACATGGCTTCCCGCACATCGACAAGAGGACTGGAATCCCTGATCCCCAAAGCCTCGTTTCTCATTGGCATCGGGTTTCTGACCTTGTCCCGGACAGACATGTATCATCTGGCTCTTCTGGATATGGTGTTGATCGGATGCGCCCTTGTGATGCAGGGGATCTCCAGTAACACGCTGATTCAGAGCATAGTGCCTGACCATATGCGCGGCAGGATCGTTAGTTTCTATATCATGTGCTCCATGGGAGTCATGCCGTTTGGAAATTTTTTATCGGGTTTTCTGGTAAGCAGATTCGGTATCAGTCGGACTCTGGCTTTCAATGGTGCAGTCTGTATTGCTTCAGCCCTGGTTTATTTCAGCAGGCTTCCTCGCATCAGAATGGAACTTGAGAGGACAGAACGGGTAGCTTGATTCAATGCATGCGAAGCAAAAGAAAAGGCCCGGAAGTGATGAACCCGGGCCTGTGATTCAGCGTGAGAACAGGTGCGCTATTTTTTTTCAATGAGCAGCCACTGCTCCTGCATACGCACGATTTCTTCAACGAGTTTCTTGTACTTTGCGTAATCTTCGGACTTGAAACCTGTTCCG
Organism: Candidatus Wallbacteria bacterium; assembly: GCA_028711905.1. GTDB lineage: Bacteria > Muiribacteriota > JAQTZZ01 > JAQTZZ01 > JAQTZZ01 > JAQTRI01. The sequence continues at coordinate 11,269 of JAQTRI010000026.1, forward strand.
CGGTAGAACACATAGTCTGCAGCCAGCTCTGTGTCGGATTTTCTGTCAAATGAGGCGGTAATCTTCATTCCGTCAATATCACGCACCAGTTTTTCCGGGACAAAAGCCCATCTGAAAGACTCAGGCACAGTGATTTCATAATGAAAACGCCACTCTACCGGAGCCGAGAAGAAAATCGGGTACAGGCGCTGTTCCTTGCCGACGCTGGAAGCAGAGAAGAAATACAGCTCAGGCATCCTGAACGCCATCATTTTATCTCCGGCTTTTTTAGGATATTCGTCTGCCGAATAACTGTAAGTGATGGCTAAGTTGCGGCTTAGATCGTCCAGATTTTCATACCCGTATTTCACAAGTGAAGCGCGGGGATGAATTCTCGCTATGCGCTGTGTCCAGTCGCGATCCAGTTCCTCGCGAGACTGATAATAATGACTGCGATAGGCATTCTGGCTGTTGCCGATGAAATCCTGGCGCGCGGAAACCTCCAGATCACCGGATTCATTCAGGGAGCACTTGAATGTTTCGGAATAGACCTGATGGATATGGGGGATGTCGATGATTTTCTTTTCGCCGAGAGACAGCGCTTTAGTTCCGTGAAGCACATCAGGCAGGCAGAAGAGTGTCATGTCATCTCTGGCCGCGTAAACAAAGCGCCCATCCGCAAGCCTTAACGCGAAACTTCCGAAGTTCTCGATGTCTGTGGCAAAGTGTTCAAGCTTACCGCTTGCCAGGTTGTGGATCAGCAGGATGTCGCTCTCAATTCCGACCTCTTTGAGCATCAGGTGCAGAAGGAAATTTTTATCGACAGGGGAGGCCTGCTTGCCTGCATAAACCTGTTCCGGGTTCAGAGGATAGTACTGAGTGTCTGAAGGACTTACTCCTGCGGTCTTGATACTGCGTGTCAGATACGAGTATAGCGCTGCGATCTTTTGGTCGGTTGTTCCGGTGCCTTTCGTGAGTTCGCGGCACTTCAGACTCAGAGCCTGTGGAATCTGCCGGCTTTGAGCCGCGTATTTGCGCTCAAGGGCTTCGGCGATATCCCTGTAATCCCATTGCGGACCAAAAGACATGGCTGGAGCGAAGTCCCGGGCAGGTGGCAGATTGTCTTCCTCGTCGTATGGCTTGATGTCTTTTACTTCGTATGTCCTGATGATCCGTGACCCTTCAGTGCGCTGTGAAAATTTCGGGCCGTTGTTATAAGCAGCGGCAGCAAAATTCATCCCGGCAGGGGTGTCGATCTCCACGCGGTATGACAGCACTGGAATGGAAGAAAAAATGCTGTCGCTGAAGCACTGCGGCTCGTCCAGCAGATCACGCTTGAGATACTTTTTCTCATAACAGTATTCGACAAAAGAGCCGATCTCGACTTTAGGAATGATCACCTTGATCGAACGGGCTTTTTCGTATAGGGGATATGACGCGTAACGCGATGAATCGGTAACCGAGTAATCGTTGGCGTAGATGATTTTTCCATCAGTGATAGAACGGGCGTAAAGAATTTTGAACTCTGATTCGTCCGGTGTGTAAGAAATGTAGAAAGTGCCGATGTCTTTTCCCGGTTCCTTGAAAACCTTGCCCAGGAAATGATACCTGTAGACAGTGGTGCCGTCCAATTCATAGCGCACGAAAGTGCGTTCCATGAGCGTGACTGACTGGTGATTTTCATACTGGCTGAGATCAGGCGGATTTTTCAGGATTTTCCTGATATCCTGATTCCCGATTTCATCAATCTTGTACGCTCCTTTTTCTTCATACTCCCGGTAAAGATCGGCTCTGTTCAGCTGTTCCCGCTGAATGACAACATCCTTTTCACGGTCGCGGTTGAAAAAGGTGACTGACTGTCCGTTGTAGCTTTTCAAAGTGCCGTTGATCTCAGTGCCGTCCTTGAGAATCAGAAGGTCAGCTCCTGCCGGAAAGACTAAGATGACAGCCGAAAGGAACAGGGCTGTTAACTTTATCATGTCACTCCCCCTTAACCGATTCGAGGAAGATCACTTTGGCAAAGCAATCTTCCACTTGTTTGGTGAATTTTCTGTATTGAGCGTAATCCTCCACTGGCACCAGGTCTGTTTTGACAGCTAAGCTTATCCTGTAGCTGAATCCGTTTTTCGTTGTGCGCGCTTCCGCCTTGAAATCGGAGTGAGGGTTGGAGAGTGTAACATTTTCCGGAAGATGTTTAACGCGCAGATGAGAGGGCAGGATCACAAGATAATCGTAAACTGAAAGAAAACTGGAGTCGCGCAAAATCGGATACTTTCGCGATTCAAGCGCTGCTTCAGGGAAAGAAATGCTGTTGCGGAAGTCCATAATGCGGAATTTACCTGATTTTTCCAGAACCTGAGGAGCTTCCCAGAAAAGCTCCCGTGAAAAGGGTTTGTTCAGGTCAAAGACATTGTTGATTTTGTACCGTACGAGCCGGGAATCGGGATAATCTCCAGTAATCATCTGACGCAGTTCCTCTTCCCACATATCCTGCCTGCGGTACATCCAGTAACCTCTGGCTGAAGCCTCATTGGCTCCAGCGTATGTCGTCCGGTAGTAGATGTCGGCGCTTTCGTCTTCAGCGATGCGGAACACCTGATAGCGGATGTAAGCATTGGTTGAGGGAGTCGGAACATCTGATTTGTAATGTTCTTTTTTGAACGGGTTGTCCAGCCATACTCCATGGTCATCGCTGCGATAAGCTGGAAAGCGGTAAGTTGTGGCAGTAGAGTCAAGAGTCATTCTGACTCCATCGAGGTACACGACATTAATGGCGTGATTTGTACCCCAGTTGGGATAGCGGAGATCCCTCGTGTCTCCGGGTTTGGTCTTCAGCCACACAGGGTAGGCCTCCACTTCGCAGGCTTTGAGCATGGTGGCCATCAGAATAGCCTTGTCGATGCAGTCCCCCATTTTGTTCTTAAAGGTCATCTCTGCCGGGTGACCGGAAAATCCGGATCCGATGCCGCTCTTGATCGAAATATAGCGGATGTTCTGCTGCAGCCAGTGATATACGGCAGCTACCATATCCCGCTTTGTTTCGCATCCGGCGATGATCTTACGCGTCTCTTCCTCTAAGAAAGGAGTGAGCACCATGCGCTCTTCAGCCATTTTGCGCTCCCAGTCGAAATACGGGGTCCAGTCTTTGAGAACCGAGCATTTCACGCACTTGGCAATGTCATAGTATGACGGTTGGGACGGTTCGGCAATCATCGGAGATGAGTCGCGGACTTCCCAGCAGAAGTGTTTCCCGTTTGGACTGGTCCAGGTTTTGGGTTCTCCCCCATCGCCCATATTGCGCGGCATCCAGTAGAGTTCCCTGTTTTCTGGAATCACTACTTCAAAGCGAGACAGCCTGACCGGGATTTCGTCTTCAAAGCCGAAGGAAGGAAAGAAAAACTCGCGGTTGAAGGGATTAAATGTGTAGTTTTCGTATATGTATTCAATGATCGAACCGACAGTGACTTTCGGCAGGGTCACGGTGATGATTTTTCCCTGGCTGATAAATGCCCCACCCTGGTCCGGGGGGACGCTGACAGTAATCCTGTCACTGGTGGCGCAGTTTACTGAGCCATCCGGCGAGATCACGCGCATCAGAAAGATGCGAACATGGTCCCGGTCTTCACCCCAGTAAAACTGTCTGTTGCTCGAAATGGCGCTTTCTTTCAGAACTTTCACGGCTCCGTGATAGATGAATGAGGTTTCACCATTTGGGAGGAGGCGCTGAAATCCGCAATCACGGACTACGATTGACTCGACATCAGGGTATTTCTTTTCCAGTGTGGCTGCCTCGTCCATAAGAGATTTCGGATCTTCGATGGCTAAAGGACAAGGTCTGACGAAGTCGCCGGACTCTTTTTTCCCGTCAATGGGAATGATATCAGCAGTTTCGGTGTTTTTTTCCTCGCGGGCAAAGTACACCTTATTGACTTTGTCGCGCTCGATAACTTTGCCGGCCCCGGAAAATCGGCCATCAGCATACTTCAGGTTCTCAATGGAGAATTCTTCCCCCTGCTTGGTGGAGAGAATCTCAGCCATGGACACTACCGCGTATAGCAGCAGCATGAACAGAAACAGCTTTCTCATCCGGCCTCCCTTGAAAAATATGGATCTCAGATGGTCCAGTTTATCACAACAGGCGATGTGGAACAAATGAAAAGGGACCCCTTGCGGGGGTCCCTTTGAGTGAGCGAAACATGGTTACATGGTTACTGAATAGTAGCAGAGAAGAGTTCTGCGTCAGGCGCATTGTCGGGAAGGGTTTTGTATGCGCCCTCAACATCTTCTGCGGCGAAGTAGTAGAACACCTGGGTGCCGACTTCCTGAGCCGGAATGCTGCCTGTGTAGTTTCCGTCAGTTCCTTCGAGCTGGACCTGCTGATAATTGCCGTTTCTGATTGTGGACCAGAACACGCAGACTGAGGCGTCATTAACCGGAGTGTTGCTTCTGACCTCGAGATTCAGGGGAATACTGCGCCCGCCGCGGATGGATTTGGGCTGCTTGTATGTGATCTTCATCTGTTCGGCGATCATGTCTTTGGTGATGCAGTGGATGCAGCCACCCTGGTAAATGATTCTGGTGCAGTCGATTCCGTAGACTGTTGTTCCAGGCATACAGTCGCGGTAAACCTGGAGAGCTCGGTCATTGATCCCATTGTTCCAGGATGTGCTGCTCATGCCCGTATATGTCGGAACCAGGGCCTTGTCGTTGATGATCAGTGAGTTGGTGTATGTAAAAGTGGATTTGCGTTCGTCAGGCATCGGGATGCGTACAACATTGAATTTCTCACCCTTGCCGTTGGTTTCCTGAGCAAGGATGCGGGCGGCATCTTCCATTCTCTGGTAATTACCTCTGTATCCCCCGTCAGGTCCGGAGTGCTGTCCCACAATGATTGTTCTGTCATCAAGAAGTTTGGCGAAAATATCGATGTGTCCGGTTCCTCCCGCCTGATCGAGGCTGTCCAGAATGATTGTTTTGTTGCAGCCGAAATAGTCGCGCATGTACTGCTTGACCTGGGAAGCGGAATATCCGCTGCCTGAAGTGGAGTCATTGCCGCTGATCAGCACATCGCCGACAATGGCCACGCCGTGACCATCGAGTATGATGTTGCCGCCTTCAGTCTCAAAACCGCTGTCATGTACCGGAAAATTGAACCATGCACCGATGCGCTTTGGTACTGCATCATCATTCGGGCGGTTATAATAGTATTTCAGGTCGATGATTTCACGATTGCCGCTCTGGGTGTGGATCCACCAGGGGCCGTAATCACGGACCCAGAGGGCTTCCAGAGGGGCGCTGAGCAGTTGAATGTTATCCATTTTAGCTCCTGCGCTGGAGAGTGCTGATCTGACCATGGATTCGTTCTGGGTGATGATGAAAACCTTGTATTTGTCGGAAATGGCTTTAGCTATCTGACCCTGCAGAGTGCTGTGCGAGCTGTTGGGCCATCCCAGGAAAATGCCTTCTGTGGGATCGTATTCTGCGGGAGCCATAAAAGAGCCGGATGGTTTGCGGCTGCCTTTGGTGATGCCTTTGACTGACCTGATCTGCCGGTTGATTTCCTGTTCTTCCGGGGTCATGTAAGCCGGGAGTGAGACATCCCCGCCAGGACCCTTGGTTACACCGGTGTTTAAATTGTCCAGGAACTGCTGAACTGCGGGATTCTGTTCAAGAAAGTCATTGATTTCCTGCGAGATGGCATCAAGTTTCTGCTGAGCCTGGCCGGATACAGGTACAAATTCGGCCATGGATGATACTACAAGCGTACAGGCTACCAAGAGCGTGAAAAGCTTTTTCATTAAAAACCCCCGTTAATGATTTGTGTTGCTTTTTTATAATTATATCCGTCCTTGTTAAAAAAGAAAGCAGAATTTTTCGATTTGACCTAAAAGGGGCTGTTATGGTTATGGAGCAAACAGATCTTTCCGGAAGGTTAATGTTTCAGTCCTGCTGTCCGATAAGTGTATTAGTACTCAGTAATAAACTGGCATGACCGGGAGTTGCTTCATGAAGAGAAATTTGATCTGGCTTCTGATGCTCGGCATCATATATCTTTTTTTTGGGTGCGGCGGCGGTGGAGGCGGAAGTACCAGCGCCATTACCGGAGGGGGAGGAACGAGCACAGGAATTCCCAGCACTCCGGCGGCACAGATTCAGTATGCTGTCGAAAAGGTTGAAAGCGGGGACTACGCATCAGCCAGGACCGCATTCGAAGCGGCAGAAAGCAGCACTTCCAGCTCGGATTCCCAGAAAAGGCAGACAGCTACAGGAGTGCTGCTTTGCGATATCAAGCTCGACAGTACTGATCTTGGAGACGATGATCTGATCAGCAGCCTTCTGCTGATTGTTAATCCAGCCAGCACCAGTTTTGCGCCAATGGCTGCAGCAACCGCTGAGGTCACAATCCCTTC
>JAQTRI010000363.1 GCA_028711905.1 Candidatus Wallbacteria bacterium
AGCCCCAGCCTGTCTACTTTATATGCAGGAATACATATGCCTCGTCTTCATCCGGCCGGTACAAGCAATTGGTGGTTTCGGAGATGACCGATTTCTGCAGAAACAGCATTGCGGTCAACACCGGGAGTGATGCCCTGGAAAAGCTGAACAGCGCAATCAATGTTGAGATCCACAACACACTTACCCCGGTAACGAGCTTGGCCGATTTCCAGGCATATCTAACAGGGATGAACAGTAGTGGTATGCTTTCCGGAGCGTTTTACAGCCGGCTCCTGCCGAACAAGGACTACGAAAAAAAGAGCTTGTTGACCATTGAATACAAGCTGACTTCCGAGCAGAAGGAACCGTATTTTTTCGTGGTGCACTCTGATTATACGGTGTTGATGGACTTCTTAGACGAATTATTCAGGCAGGCGGCTTCCTGGGATGAGCAGGTACTGAAAAACAACCTGAACGCAGCAGAACTGTCACAGTATCAGGCTGCGGTCAGCGTTGGGCAGGAGTTGGCTGAGGAAAACGAGGCCTTTTTCAGAGAGCAGCTGGCCTCTATTGACCAGAAAATACCGGATCTCAAGGAAATGAACAGTAGAATTCTGTCTCTGATCAGGAAACTATCGCAGAAAGGGTATGACAAGTCCAAAGAAACCGTTTTCGACAAATTCAAGAAGTTCAGCGCGCAGTTGATGAACCAGGATCTGGTGTGTGAGGCGGCCAAGAGCGAACTGTTGAATTGCGCGGAAATTCCATGGACTACAACCGATGAATACCCGACCCTTTTCATTCCCACCGCCTACTCGGATATGATGAGGAAATCGATCACAGCCATTTCTTCCAGCGCACTTTCGAGATGCGCGATGGTTCTCGGCGACATGGGGAACAACGATCAGAGGGGTGAAGACTCAGAAGAACTCATCAGAAAGCTCATTGACAAAACTACGGCAGCGAACTTTTCTGATTTGCAGCACAGCGAGTATAATATGATGAAACAAACTAGATTGGGCAGGATGCTGCTGATTTCACTGATGATTTCAAAGGACGAAAGGGGCTTAGGCAAAGCTGCTGAAGGATCTGTCAAGATATTCTACGGGGTCTGTCAGATGATCATTGGTGCTATAGCATTCGGTAATGGGCATCCGTATGTCGGAGTTTATGCAGTTTTTCACGGAGTATGCAATTTCGCAAATGGGGTACATGTTCTTTGGGAATGCCAGGAAAAGGATACCTGGTGGAGTTGGGCAGAGATTGGAGCACTGTAATGGAAAACAACAAACCCAGAATCGAAAGTGACATCAGGAAATTCAGAATCTGTCGGAGCGTCATGCAGGTCGCCAACGGCTTGTGGATCGTGTACCTGACGGTCGCAGATTTTTTCGGAGCCATCAAACCTGACGAAATCATGAAAGACTTGCTGTCTCTGGCTGTCGGGTTCTACCTTTTCTTCATTTTCAACGAAAAAGTTCGGAACAAGCAGGCGGAACTGGAGAGGCTGGAAAAACGGTGAGGAAGAAAGTAAGGCTGATTCCGGAACGATGGCTCACTGCATAGTGACGGATGCTCTTAACAATGTGACAGAGGCTCTCTACAAGGTGACGGAAGCCTTCTGCAATGTGACAGACGCTCTCTGCAAGGTAACGGAAACTCTCTGTAACATGACAGAAGCCTTCTGTAAGGTGACGGAAGCTCTCTGTAACAAGACAGACACCGTCTGTCAGGAATAATCAGGAGTGACAAGCACCGGGGACTGGTTGTTCCCAAATCCCTTTCCAAAACTACAACCTGTCCCCGACAAGGGCAGAAGCACCTCCTGCCCGGCGCAGTTATTGCGGAGCCGGGTCCCCACCCATTTGCTGGGCAGTAATCCGCATGCTTCCAGGGCCAATCATTGACAGGCGGTGTCGCGGGGGTAGAATTGGATGAGAGACAGATCAACAAGCGCATGAAAAGCGTGTAAAATGGCAGGATCATTAGCCATCAGGACATTGTCACGTGTATGCCGCTGGCTGGAGCGCAGTTCCAGCATGCAGGCAGCATGGTGTTCTTTGACCGGCACGGGGAGATGCAGCTCAGGATTTCCGAAACCGAGCGGCTGGTCAACGGTATGCTCGACAATCTGATGGACATCGCACACCCTCTGGAATCGATCAAGCGCAAGTATCCGGATTCGATCAGGGATCATTTTGTTGGGGAGTATATCAGGGTGCTGGAGGGGCAGGTATTATGAATGTTCATAGTATGACTGACAATTCAAACAGAGCTTTGTTTGATTTTGTTGAAAGTAAGAAGCATATCAAAGTAAACAAGAGCGATGATTGCTTCTGGAGCGCTGAATTCCGTAAAGATTGTGCACTAATCCGATATTCAGATAAAGGCAATCGATATGCAGCATTCGCACATGAGTTACTGCACATAAAGGTTCAGTTGGATGGACTTAGAAAGGTTGTTTGTGGAATAGCAATTGACAATAAAATTCTTAGTAATGGATACCTGGTAACGGTGATTGATGCTTTAGACAACGAATTGCAGCATCACAAATTTTTCAAGGATTTCCTTAACATGGGTTACTCCGCGGATGATTTTTTCAATGATGATGATTTTGAGAAAGGTTTCAATACATTTCTTGTTCAAAACGAGCATTTTCTTGAGGAGATTTTAGTGCAGTATGTAGCACTATTGCTGCCGGTTGGTAAAGCTCCCCAGTTAAAAGAAAAGTTTGAATCTAAATTTTCGAATCATTTAGTAAAGTTCGGTAAAATTGATCAAATTTTTTCTGCGTGGAGAGATAACAATGCAAATGATTATCAGAAATGCATAGTGGATTTCTTCAGAATATTCGACAGTGGGCAAGTTTGGTTAGGGTATAGTAAATCAATCGAAGATTTCCCTGAAAAAGGATTTTTTACATCAAGTTCCTTTGCCTTACCGCTTGGCGATCCGTCATCGTAAGGGGACCACTGACCATTTTCATTTGGATTCAATCGGGAATCTTTTATCGAAAAATAGTATAATATTTTCATGGAAAACAAAGATGGTTCTCATCAGGTTGAGGATTTGAAAAACAAAAAAGTATTGAAGCCTAAGCCTGTGTCCGATGTTCAGGAAAGCGTAGTATCATCTGAGGCAAAATCAGCCATTTCTGGTGAAATGATTTTTTTGTACTCGCAACAAAAAGAACTAATTAAAGATCAGATAGACCTGATCTGGAAAAAATTTGCACTGCTATTATTTGGAATTAGTTGTTTTGTGGGCTTTTTGACATGGGTGGGATTGGGAAAATATGAAGACCTCAAAGCATCAGTTGATGCACAGGTGCGAAAAGCTACCGAAGAAATTCGAATTGACTTAGATAAACGCATAGCAAGTGAAATTGAGCACTCAAAGAAGTCAATAGAGGTCTTTACAATAGATTTTGAAAAAAACTATACGAAATTCTCAGATCAGCTTAAATCTATCGAAGTGACGGCAAGATTAAAAATCGATGATTACTTTCAAACCGATTCAGTGGAAAATCTGATCAATACTGCAGCCGAGAGATATGCACAGATCTACATAGATAAGCGTGCGAAAGCTTATCTTGATTCAGAACTCAGTAAATTGACTGAAGATATTGAGCTGATCAGAAGCAAAGCCAGATACATCGATGTTTTTGACCGTGGAATGAAACTCTATACAAAAGCAATCCGGGACTCGTCTTATGAATGCTATGTTGATCTCTTAAACCAGTCGAAAAATCACGCGGATAAGGCTATGGCTGATGTTTCAACAATTTTTTTGAATTGGATATGGGATCAGTATGGAGTTTTTGCACTAGTGGAAAAGGAAAAAGATACCTTGCTTGACAGCGACGGAGTAGAGTATTCGAAATATACGCCGGAAAAGCTGATTGATTCGATAGATACTATGAAAAAAAACCTTATGCCAATGAACATAATTAGGAGCAATTTGCATTTCATGCTCTATAAGATGACTGATGAAGTGAGAACGGTTGGCATACTTGAAAGACTCCGGGAAAAAATCTCTGCAACAATGAACATGAAACATCTTGCTGTTTATACATCTCTTGTTGTTCACACTTACCAGGGGAGTAATGAACATTTTCCGAGACTGTTGTTTGATAAAGAGTACTCCATCAGAATACTTGATAGCGAAATCAAAAAGAGATTAGAAAGAATCCAGAAAAAGTG
>JAQTRI010000364.1 GCA_028711905.1 Candidatus Wallbacteria bacterium
GAAGCAGTATCTGAACCAGGATCAATGAACCGGTTTTCATTGGACCTCCAGGGATAATTATGCGTAATTCAGCCTAACCTATAGCCCGGCGGGTGTCAAAAGAAAAGCCCTGTCCTTTCAAGGCAACACAGGTTATAATGTATCCTGATGGCCATGTTAAAACTACTGCCTTTATTTTTTTTCAGCCTGGCACCCATGCTTCTTGCCACACCTTTCGCCGATATCCAGCCTGGTCACTGGGCTTACAGATCTGTGACCTCCCTTGTCGAATCCGGGGTCATCCAGGCTGATCCGAATTCCGGATTCTCCGGTGGAGGTTCTGTTTCACGGTTTGACTTATCCCTGATGCTGGCAGCAGCTATCAAGTCGATCAGTTCTCCAGAATTTCATGATTTGAGCCCGGAGAACCGCGATGCCATGCAAAAACTGGCCGCTGAGTTTGCAGAGGAATTGCTGCTTCTGGGCATCAGGTCAGAGATCATCGCCAGTGAATTGAAAAACACCGGGGAGGAACTTACCAGAATCAAGGTGCGGCTGGCAACAATAGAAGATCAGCCCTTTCGCAGCGGCAACATGACACTCTCCTGCGACCTGCGCCAGAGGTTCGAGGATTTTTCCTATCCGGAAAAACGGCTGGACGCTCTTTACAACAACAACCGCTTCACAACCAGGGTCGGATTGAACATGAACATGGCTTTTGATCCTGATGTCAGCGCCTTTGTCCGGCTGGAGACCCATTCTTTCTGGAACACTGCAGGAGGAGACTGGACTGGAGGCAGGATTACCGGAACCGGAACCGATTCCACCATGTCGGCGCATTTAGCCTATGCCAGAGTCAAGAACCCCTTTGGCCTTGCACGCGAAGTGCGCATCGGCAGACAGCGCTTCACCTTAGGCCGCATCACCATGCGTGGCGTGGCCGACGGCATAGGAGTCGATAAGCATTTCAGCAGAGACAGCCATCTCGTGTTTAGAAACGGAGCCCTGAAATACAGCCACATTAACCCGGACGCGGCCACTGATTCCGATGGCCTGGACCTGATTTATTCAGCCTTTGACTGGAATGCCGGTATTCTCTCCGTTGACGGATATGCCATCAACGGCCGGGACCCGCTGGAGCGTTTCAGGGCCAACGGAAGATCCGCACACCGAATCAACTGGTACGGCCTGGGAGCGACTGGAAAAATCACCAGGAGCCTGATGATCGAAGGCGAGCTGTGCGCCTCCAGATGGGATGAAAAATTCAACATTGATAATGATCCTGACCCGGAACGCGGGGGTTGGGCCTCTTTTGCATCAGTCAGATGGCTCGGCAGAAGCAATACTGCTTTATGCTTGAAATATATGCTCTTTGACGAGCTTTTTTTCCGGCCGGCAGTATGGGACAATGACTCGTTTCTTGACCAGGACGAGGACTCCATACACACCTCCGCCGGTTATGAAAGCGGCTTTGAGTGCCTGGCAGCTGAATTATCACGCAGTTTCACTGACATCGATCATCTGACCCTCAGACTGGAAAGCATCACTGACCGCATGCCATATCCATCCGGCATTCCAGGGGATGACCGCACAGTGTACACGGGAATGTATCGCAGGGACTATAGGCAGGACATTTCATTCACTCTTCTTTATCGCCTGATAGACGCCAATCCCAATTCCGCTGCCGGACAGGTTGCAGCAGGTAAAGTTCGAGGCACTGACGGAAACGGTTTCGGCAATGTATCTGCCTGCACTGACGCATACAGCAATGGCTGGGTATCCGCAGTCAGCGATGTTTCCCTCCTGCGTCTGGAGATGTCACTCAGATTCTGATGTGCTTCAGCATATCTTCCACGCGTTTTTTCCAGGTAGAGTTCCGCGCCATACTGAGGCGTTTTCCCTTCATCCCAAAGCTGTCTTCCGCCATTCCCGAGGCAATCAGGGACGAAATTTCGAAAGCCCCTTCTCCACAAACGGCGAATTCCCGGTATTCATCGATCTCAACCGGGGTTGTCGACACGATTGGGAGGCCGGAGGCCATGTAATCATAAAATTTCAAGGGCAGTATACCCTTCACAGCAGGAATCCTGCGGAATGGTATCAGACCAAGATCAAAGTTTCGTACATAGGCAGGAAGCTCGGACGGTTTTTTCAAACCCAGATAGCGGATGTTATCCACCCCTCTCCATAAATCCAGTTCCTGATTGCTTATCAAAGGCCCGATCACGGCAAAGGTCCACTGTGGATTGGAAACCGCCAGTTTACGCACCAGTTCCATATCGATCCAGTAAGATGAAATAGACGCTGAAATCCCCACAACAGGTCTGGGGCAAAGGGCCAGATCAGGTGGGCATTCCGGCTTTCCTTCTGCCAGGTAAGCCGTGTCCACCCCGTGAGGAACAAGAACCGCATCCTTGTTATATTCCCGGCACCAGGACAGGATCTGCGGATCAGGAGCAAACACAACCTGCGCCCTTTTCAGATATTCGGGCAACCGGTTCTTGATCCAATCCGGCTCTGACGAATATGGCCAGTATTGAATGCAGTCGAAAACAGTCAGTTTTTCGTGAAAACGACCTGCGAAACTGAAAGCTCGCGGTGGATAGATCCAGTACAGCAAGTCGCTAAATCCCAGTCGGGCGGCGATTCTCCTGACATTGAAAAGGATCAGTTCATAGTTCACTTCATTGATTACTGGAAATCGTCCCATGTACGGCAGCACCGGTGGAGAGTACACAAACAGGTTTTCGCTTTTCTGACTGAGAAGGTTGTGCCGAGCCAAAGGCAGATCCGCCCATTTCCCGGCCCGTGGCGGCTCAATGTAGATGACCCGGTGACCAATGCGTGAAAGCTCTAAAGCTACCTGCTGCTTGCGGGTTCGTATGAAGTCGAAGTCAGCCGAGGAAAAAAGGATCACATCCATGGTGCGAATTCCTCTAAAAACACAGCGAGATTGAAAAAGCACCATAGCCTCTGGCTCAGGTTTTTCTTTCCGCTCTGATGAAGCCTCAGTGTACGCAAAACCCCCGGCCTGCGCAGAAATCGATACACCGGATGCGAACCGTCAGATAGAGTTTCTCTCATCATACCAGCGATCAGTCCGGACTGCAGCCACTCGCGGTCAGGTTTGGGAGTACCCATTTTCGGCGCTGCCAGCAATTCACAGGGAAGCACTGCACTGAGCGAAGACCTGAGCAGTTGCTTGGAGACTCCCCCAGGACCCAGACGCAAGCTGTCTGGAAGGCTGAGCACGAACTCAGCTAAGCGATGATCCAGAAATGGAACGCGGTTTTCCAGTGACTCAGCCATGGTGGTCTTGTCCTGGATTTCCAGGAGGTACACCAGAAAGGAAGAGATATCAGCCTTCTGCAAAGGCAGAAGCTGCAAAGACGCGGACTGAGGCAGAAAACGGTCACAAAACAGATCCCGCATTTCCCTCACAAATTCCCGCCGCAGAAACAGGTGCATTTCCTCGTCCCCGATCAATTGAATTATGCGGAAATAAGCCGCAGGATCACTGCCTGAAAAAGTGCTGATAATGTCTTGCCTGCTGCTGCGCAGCGATGAAGACAGGCGACAGATTTTCTCCGAATATTTTCCGGCGTTGAATGCGAAGCATGCGCGCTCTGCCATCAATCTGTAGCGGGGGTAACCGGCCAGTATTTCGTCTCCTCCATTGCCGTCCAGCATTACACGCACATCTGAAGCGGCCTGCTCAGCGATGAGGTGGATCAGATAGCTGGCGCCACCGGAAGGCGGGCATTCCAGGCTGCAAATGTTCTTTCTCATCACTCTCATCATGCCTTCAGGCGTGATTCCCACCTCATGATGTCTGCCCGGCAGTTTCGCGCTCACTCTGCGGGCAAGGCCTATTTCGCTGTATGCTGGAAAATCCGGAAAATGGGCTGTGTAATAGTGCCTGACCCGCTCACCGGCAAGCAGGCAAATAGTGGTTGAATCCAGTCCGCCGGACAGAAAAGCACCAACAGGGACATCGGACTGCAGGCGCAGCTGCACTGAATCTGTTAAAAGCTCTCTGAAACGATCCTGGGCGACGCCAGGCGACATTTTCAATGTTTCTCTCACCGGGGGATGCCAGTAGCGCTCAAGCCGGAATGCTCCTGTTGGGCAGTCCACAGTCAGAAAATGCCCGGGGAGAACGCTCAGCACACCCTCGAAA